>DATAKV010000649.1:0-11053 GCA_036261375.1 Anaerolineales bacterium | reverse complement strand
TGTGACATGTACCCGGCCCGCACCCGTACCTGTTCGCTCTGCCTGAACGCATCAAATCCAAGGACAGTTGCCTTGCCCTCCGTCGGCTCGAGCAGTCCCAGCAGCATGCGGATGGTGGTTGTCTTGCCGGAGCCATTCGGCCCGAGATACCCGACAACCTCTCCGGCGCGCACTTCGAAATTGACATGGTCCACAGCAACGAACTCGCCAAAACGGCGCGTCAGGTTCTGGACCTGGATAACAGCTTCACTCATGTAGACTCCGATAAGGCAATGAACACATCTTCGAGGACAGGCGCTATGCTGCGGAGTTCATCTACCTGCCCGCCCTCACTTCCGATTTGAGATGGCAGGCGGTTGAGCACATCCTGGGCCTTGTCCTGCCCGACGCGGATATGCAGCCGGTCCCCGAACGCCTGGACGTCCTCGACACCAGGATCACGATGGGCCACATGTCGCAGCAGCCCGATCGGCGAGCCGCGTAGTTCCAGAATGCGCCCGTTCAGCCGCGCCCGCAGATGAGATGGTGTATCCTCGGCGATGATCCTCCCCTCCTTCATAAACCCTACGCGGTGACAGCGTGAAGCTTCGTCCATGTACGGAGTGGAAATCAAAACACTTACCCCTTCCCCCTGATCCCCTATCTCTCGTGAAGTATGAGACACGAGCTTGATCACCAGTTGCCAGAAGTCCTGCCGGGTGACCGGGTCCACCCCGGTGGTGGGTTCGTCGAGCAGCAGCACGCGCGGGCGCGTCACGAGCGCGGAGGCCAGCCCCAGCTTCTGCTTCATCCCGCCCGAAAGCTGGCCGGCGCGGCGCCCTGTGAAATCCTGCAGTCCAACGAATTCCAGGATCTCCATGCAGCGCGGCAGCCATTCATCCGATCGCAGGCCGCGCACTTCGGCGAAGAAGCGGATGTTTTCAAGCACGGTCAGGTCCTCATACATAGAGAATCGCTGCGAGAGATACCCGAACTGCGAACGGGCCTGCTCGGTCTGTTTGTTGATATCGTACCCGCAGATTTGGATGTTACCCGAGTCCGCCTTGAGCGCGCCGACCAGCAAACGGATCGTTGTGGTCTTCCCCGCTCCATCCGCTCCAACGAGGCCATAGATCTCCCCGGCGCGGATGTTCAAAGAGACTCCGTCCACGGCATGGATATCACCGAAATGTTTATAAATACTAGAAGAATAAACCAGTGTATTATTCATTTTTATTTGAATGTTACATCCGCCGGCATACCGATCTTCAGCTTACCCTCAGTATTGGTAACTTTTAGCTTGACGGCGAAGACGGTACTGCTGCGTCCCTCTACGGTCTGGACGTTACGCGGCGTAAACTCGGCCTGGTCGGAGATATGAACGATCTCGGCATCAAAGACCGGGCTGTCGCCGGAAACCACGTCGATGGTCACATCAGCGTGCTGCCCCAGCTTGATCTCGTTCAACCGGTTTTCAGGCACAAAGACCGTAATCGTCAGTTCGTTGAGATTGGCCAGGGTCAGCGCGACCGAGCCCGGCTGGACGAACTCCCCGGGCTGGATGTTGCGCATCAGCAGCGTGCCGTCTGCCGGGGCATACACGGTCAGCTTTGCGATCTGTGTATCGAGCAGCGCCAGGCTGGCTTCCGCCTGCCGGACGGCGCTTTCGGCCTGCTTCAAATGCGCCTCCGCCTGGTTCACGGCCTCGGCTGAAATATGTACCTGCGGGGAATTCTCGCCGGTCTGCAGGCGGCTCAAGGTATCCATGGAAACTTCATAGCGTTCCTGCGCCACGGAGAGGTTCGCCCGGGCGTCGAGCACGCGGTCGGCTGCATCGCTGGTCAAAAGATCATCGTAGGCCTGCTGGGCTGAATCCAATTGCTCATCGGCGGCATCCAGGGCGTCCTGCGATGCAGTCAGGATGTCGCTGTCGCCGCTAAGTGTCTTGGCTATGGCGATCCGGATGCGATAGGAAGGCGCAAATGGAGGCAGGTCCACGCGTACATCTTCCGGGCTGACCTTGCCGCCGGTGACCTGGGCATGGTCATGCACAGACTTGGCGATCAAGTACCCCATACGCGCGCTGGAGAGCTGGGCTTCCGCTTCCACAAAATCGGAGCTGGCCAGTTCCTGGATGACGTCCGCAAGCTGTGCCTGGGCCTCATCCAGAGCCAGCTGGGCAGATTCCACCTCTGCCCGGGCTGCCTGGATCTGCTCATCCTGGCTGAAGTACCAGAGCGGCTGCTCGAACCAGTTGGGTGTCCGGCTGCTCCAGTCGGTCAGGCGTGCAGCTCCCTGCTGGGCGCGGGCGGCTGTCAGCGCGGCATCATACTGGGCCTGGGCCATGGCATAGGCACTCTGGGCAGTCAGCAATGCGCTTTGTGCGGAATCGACTCCGCTCTGGGCGACGGTCCGCTGCGCAGCGAGCAGGCTGTCATCCAGCGACAGTAGCGGGTCGCCCACCCGGACGGTTTGCCCTTCATCGACCACTACATCCTTGACTTTTCCAGGCATCTCCGGCGACACGTTCATGACCACCGATTCGATCGTACCCGATGCTTTCAGCTCTCCGCTTGCCTCAACGGTCAGTGAGCGAAACGCGTAGTAGAGGATAGTCGAGAGAACTACCAGGCCAATAACAATACGGACAGGAAGAGGGGGGAGTTTGTGATTCATGTTGAAGCTCCTAATCTAAACGTTTGCGAAAGCGCAGCGCGGCGAGTGTCATGATGCCGACTGCGAAGAGGGTCATAGCAAAGACATCCAGGCGGATCATTTCAAGGCCAACGCCTTTCAATAACAGCGAGCGGATGATGACAAGGTAATAGCGCAGCGGCATCAGGTAGGAGAACCACTGCAAAACCTTCGGCATGGCTTCGAGGGGGAAGAAAAAGCCCGAAAGGAAAATGCTCGGCAGGAGCGTCATCCAGACCGTGAGCATGGCTTCCTGCTGGGTATTGGCGATCGTAGATGCGAGCAGACCGATCCCCAAGCCCGTCACCAGGAACACTCCTGAGAGCAGGATGATCAGGCCCAGGTCACCCCTGATCGGGACACCAAACCACCAGTGCCCCACCGCCAGGACTTCGATAGTGTTGAAGAACCCGAGTACGACATACGGCATCAACTTGCCGACGATCAATTCCCAGGGGCGGATAGGGGTAACGATCAGCTGCTCGATCGTGCCGCGCTCTCGCTCCCGCACCACCGAGGAGGCGGTCAGGATGGCGGCAATGGCGTACAGGATCATGCCGATCACGCCGGGGATCATAAAGTGTGCGCTGATCAGGTCCGGGTTGAACCAGACCGTCGTGCGGACATCGACCGGTGGCTGGACGCGCAGACTCATCCCACTGCGCTCGAACTTTTGCGCCAGGATGCCGGTCGAGTGAGCCTGCCCGATCAGCTGCGAGGCGGAGAGGGCGGTCGAGGCGCTGGTTGGGTCGGAGCCGTCCAGAATGAAGGCGATCTGTGCATCTCCGTGGTTGAGGCGCTGGGCGTAATCCGGGGGGATGATCACTGCCGCCCGTGCCTTGCCTGCAAAGATCAGCTCCTCGATCTCCGACTCTGAATCCACCACATAGGCAATCCGGAAATAATCCGCCGCCCGGTACGAATCGAGCAGGGCACGTGACTCCTCGCTGCGGCTCCGGTCCAGCACGGCCAGTGGCACGTTGCGCACATCGTTGGTGGCAGAGTATCCGAGCAGGAACAGCTGCATGATCGGGATAACAACGATCATTGCCAGCGTGCGCGGGTCACGGAAGATCTGGATGAATTCCTTGCGAATAATGGAAATAAGCCGTGTGTTCATACCGGCTCCTTGAGCACTCCATGCAGGAATAGATCCACATACACATCAACGGTATTTTTGGGCATCAGCTGGCTGAGCACCGAATTGGAGACAACCATGTCCGTAATGAAGTAGGAAATGATCATGCCAAAAAATGACCTCATCACTAAAGCCGGATTGGTGGTTCGCAGTTCCTTACGCGACCTGACAACTTTCTCGAAGATAGGAAGGATCTTCGGTGCGACCTCCCGCAGCATCAACTTCCCATGCACGCCTTTGAATTCCACGATCTCAATCAGTAATAGCTGCATGTATTCGGGGTTCCCACTCAATTCTTCAATCACGAACCGGGCTGCATTTTTGAAGAATTCTTCGGCTGTGTCCCCCTTGGCAGCCAGTACCACGGGCAGGACCTTTTTGTAGGGATGCTTATCGATAATGATTGCCGCAAAGATCTCCTCCTTGCTGGCAAAATGGTTATAGATGCCACCCAGCGCCAGGTCGGCGCGTTCGGCGATTTGGCGCATTGACGTGGCGTGGTAGCCCTGCTCCATAAACAGCGCAATCGCGGCATCCTCGACGGCGAGCCGGGTGGCTTCTCCTTTTGTTGATTTTTCCTTTTTCATAGATTCTCCAAATATGAACGAACGTTCGTTTTTTTTATTTTATTCAAATTAGTCAACTTGTCAAGAGAACCGCAAAATAATTTCTCGCGTCACAACTTCGATGCAATCTACAACTCTCCCATCCATTCCACGTATATGTAAGTGTATAATCTGACTAGACACACCGGAAAGGGATAACTATGTCAGGTCTAAGCTGGATCGAGATCATCTACTGGGCGTCCACCATTATTGGTGGGACACTTTTCATACTTCGCCTGATCGCCATGTTCATCGGGGGCGGAATCAGCGACGATGGAATGGATGCTGCCTTCGATGCGGGTGGACATGATCTCTCAGGGGATCACATTGAAGCCGATACAAGCTTCAAACTAATGTCCATCCAGGGGTTAACTTCTTTCTTTATGATGTTCGGGTTGGTGGGGCTGGCCCTGCTCAAGGCGGGCTTGCCGGTGCTGGTAACGGTGATCGGCGGGATGGCCGCTGGTCTTATCACAGTTGCCATCACCGGCCTGATATTCACCCAGATGAAGCGCCTGCAGACCGAGGGAACGATCAACATCGAAAACACAATCGGAAAAGAGGGAAACGTTTACCTAGGCATTCCAAAGAACGGCACCGGCCAGGTGCAGATCATCGTACAGGGTTCGCTCAAGATCTTCGACGCCGTGTCGAAGAACAAAAGCACGATCGCCACAGGAGAAAAGGTCCAGGTGGTAGGCGTGGCGAGCGGCAATACCCTGATCGTCGAAAAAACATAGTCGTATTTCAAGGAGAATGATATGAACGCTGCAGGATTTGGCATTTTGGCGCTGATCGCCTTTGTTGTGCTGGTCTTCGTGACCATCGCCTTCATGGCGAGCCGCTACAAACGCTGCCCATCAGACAAGGTTCTGGTCATCTATGGACGTGTGGAAAAGGGACGCTCCAGCAAGACGATGCACGGCGGCGGCGCCTTTGTCTGGCCGCTGATCCAGGACTATGCCTACTTAAGCCTCACCCCGATCACGATCAGCATACCGCTGGAGAACGCGCTGTCCCTGCAAAACATCCGCATCAACGTGCCCAGTACGTTCACCGTGGGCGTAAGCACTGCAGCGGAAATCATGAGCAATGCCGCCGAGAGGATTCTGCGCCTGCCGCAATCGGCCATCGAAGAAATGGCGAAGGAAATCATCTTTGGCCAGCTGCGTTTGACCGTCGCCTCGCTTACCATCGAGCAGATCAACCAGGACCGTGAAAGCTTCCTCGAGTCCATCCGCCGCAATGTGGAACCGGAGCTCAACAAGATTGGTCTGCAGCTTATCAACGTAAATATCACCGACATCACCGATGCGTCGAACTATATCTCCAGCATCGGCAAGAAGGCTGCCTCCGAGGCGATCAACCAGGCCAAGATCGATGTGGCCGAGCAGACCCGCTACGGCGCCATCGGTGAAGCGAACGCCGTCCGTGAGCAGGAAATCAAGGTTGCCGAAGCCCTGGCAGCCGCCGAGATCGGCCGCAAGACCGCCGATGCGAACCAGCGCCAGCGTGTCCAGGAGCAGGAAGCAACCGCGGTACAGGGTGAAAATACCGCCAATGCCAATATTGCCCGTTACAACGCAGAACTTGAGATCCAACGCGCCAAAGCCACCGCCGACTCAGAAAAGGGAAAGAAATCGGCTGAAGCCGATCAGCGTGTATTCGTCCAGGCACAGGAAGCCGACGCGGTGAAAGGCGAGAATACCGCCAAAGCCAATATTGCCGATTACAACGCCGAGCTGGAAGTAAAGCGTGCTGCAGCCTTGAAACAGGCAGAAGTGGCCCGCTATGAGGCCCAGGTGGCCATCCAGCAGGCACTCTACAAGGCCGAGCAGGAACGCCTGCGGGCTGAAGAAGTTGTCCGCCAGGAAATCGAGAAGAACAAGGTCGAGATCGCCGCAGAAGCCGAAGCGGAGCGAATTCGCCGCCACGCCAGAGGTGAAGCGGACGGGATCCTGGCCAAGTACCAGGCAGAAGCGGAAGGCGTCCGCAAGCTGCTCGAATCCAAGGCCGAGGGTTATCGCCAGCTGATCGACAGCGTGGGAGGCGATCCTCAGGCTGCCTCCACCTTGCTAATGATCGAGAAGCTCGAGGAGCTGGTCTCCCGCCAGGTGGAAGCCATCAGCAACCTCAAGATCGACAAGATCACCGTCTGGGACTCCGGCGGAAACGGTGACGGCTCATCCACGTCGAACTTCATCTCCAACCTGTTCAAGAGCCTGCCGCCGCTCCAGGATATCTCGCAGATGGCTGGTTTCGAGCTGCCAGAATATCTGGGCAAGGTTAGGAACCAGAACATCGCCAGCCTGGATGACGGCAAGTCAACCGATCCGGCGCCCAAGAACGGGAAGCCTGCCCCTCAGGGTTAACAGACTGAGATTCGATCTTTCAATTAAGCCCGGACAATCGTCCGGGCTTAATTTTTGTCTATTCATGAAATATTGCATCAGGTAGAATGAGGGAATGCTGCCTCTCACCCAAGTCGAACAATTTACCCGCAGGCATCTGCGCCATAATGTGACTGTTAATTTAATGGATGGCGGTTTCTTCGGCCTTGCGATTGGGTTTGTCTCCTTTAGCACGATCTTGCCGCTCTTTGTCGCCTCAATGACAGACTCCGCCACCCTGATCGGCCTTGTTCCAGCCATTCATTCAGCAGGCTGGCTGCTGCCTCAACTCTTCACCGCGAATTACACGTCACAGCTCCGCCGCTACAAGCGGACGGTACTGCACCTGACCATCCATGAGCGGCTCCCGTTTCTGGGATTCGCCCTGGTGGCATTCCTGCTCCCCAAAATCGGTTTGCAGGCCGGCCTTGTCATCAGCTTTCTTTTACTGACCTGGCAGGGACTCGGCGGCGGGTTCACAGCCAATCCCTGGACCAGCATGATCTCCAAGATCATCCCCTCTGATTCGCGCGGCACATTCTTTGGAACCCAGGCCGCGGTCGCAAATCTCTTTATTAGTGCTGCGGCAGTAGGAGCCGGGTACCTGTTGAACTGGTTCGATTCGCCGTACGATTTCATGTACTGTTTCCTGATCGCCAGTATGTTCTTCACTATCTCCTGGTTTGCCCTGGCGATGACGCGCGAACCCGCCGATCACGCCAAGGTGGTTGAGGAAAACCCGGCCCCCTTCTGGCATGGAGCCGGGACGATCCTCAAGCGTGACAAAAACTTCAATTGGTTCCTGACGGCCCGCATCCTGTCGCAATTTGCGACCATGGGTTTTGCGTTCTATATCGTCTACGCCCTGCGCCGCTTTGAGATGAGCGAGGTCACTGCAGGGTATCTAACCGCCACCCTGACCATCGCCCAGACCGTCGCCAATGCCGGGATGGGCTGGCTGGGAGATCGCGTCGGTCACCGCTTGATGTTGATCGTCGGCGCGGCATCTGCCACCTTCAGCTCCCTGCTGGCATGGCTGGCACCCTCACTGGCCTGGTTCTTTCCGATCTTCATCCTCACCGGTTTTGCCAACGTCTCCATCTGGACCAACGGCATGACCATGACCGTTGACTTCAGCGACGAAAAGGAACGCCCGTTTTATATCGGCCTTGCCCAAACCCTGACCGCACCGGCGACGATCATCGCGCCGCTGATCGGCGGCTGGATCGCCGATACACAGGGCTTTGTGATCACATTTGGCCTGTCCTCCCTATTGTCGGTTGTGATGATGTCGATTTTGATCTTTCTTGTCAAAGAACCGCGTAAGGCGGGATGGCGTCCCGCCCCACTACCCCAGGAGAACCCATGACTCTCATTCAGGAAAAAGCCAATCAAGCGCTTGAAATTCTCAAAGAACAAAATATCGATCTGTGGCTGACGTTCGTCCGTGAAACGAGCGGAGTGCGCGACCCGGCTCTCGATCTGCTCATCGGAACGAATGATCTGACCTGGCCCTCCGCCTTGATCCTTACCCGCAGCGGTCAAAAGCTTGCCATCATCGGTAACCTGGAGAAGGATGCTCTCCAAAGGCTGGGTGTATTCGATGAAATTCTTGGATATGACAGATCGATCCGTGACCTGCTACGCGAGACAATCAACCGACTCGACCCACAACAGATCGCGGTCAACACCTCGAGGAACAACGTCCACGCCGACGGGTTGACTCATGCCATGCACGGTGTCCTGCTCGAGTATCTGACCGGCACTCCCTACGCGGACCGGTTGGTCAGCGCCGAGCCGGTCATCTCTGCTCTGCGCGGGCGCAAAACCCCCGCCGAGCAGGCACGCATCCGCCGGGCGGTCGAGCTCACCGATGAGATCTACCAGAAGACATTCGATTTCATCAGAGTCGGCATGAGCGAGATTGAGATCGGCGAATACATGCACAAACTGGCAAAAGAGTACGGCGTCGGCCTGGCCTGGCCCGCAGAAAATTGTCCGGCGGTGAACAGCGGACCGAACTCCCCCGTCGGGCACAATGGTCCGACCGATATCAGAGTGGAACGCGGACATTTACTCCACTTCGACTTTGGAGTCAAATACGAAGAATACTGCTCCGATATCCAGCGAGTGGCTTATGTGTTGCGCGAAGGAGAAACCGAAGTCCCTCTGGAAGTGCAGCGCGGGTTTCTCACCATCCGAACGGCGATCGAGAAATCACGCGAGGCCATGAAACCGGGCGTGACCGGCAACTCCATGGACATGATCTCCCGAGAGATTGTCACAGACTCCGGTTATCCGGAATTTCCGCATGCCCTGGGACACCAGCTCGGCCGCGTCGCACATGATGGCGGTGCGCTGCTGGGTCCGTTCTGGGAGAAGTATGGGGACTCTCCGAATCAAACGCTCGAGGTGGGACAGGTCTTTACCATCGAGCCCAGCCTGGCCGTGCCAGGTTATGGGATGATGGGGATCGAAGAGGATGTGTTCATGACCGAGAACGGCGCCGACTATTTCACTGAGCCGCAAAAGGAAATCGTGCTGATCAGGGGATAAAGTTAAACTGCCTTGCTAACACAAAATCCCGAAGGGATGCCACGCTTTAGAATGCAGAGTAGTGTAAGCCAAACCCCGAAGGGGTGATATATCCCATGCTATGTCACCCCTTCAGGGTTCTATATTTCTTCTATACATAGTCAATTATTATTTCATCCCTCCGGGATTGGATTCGCCAAAGGGGCGAAAAAGTCATTAAACGACGCCTGTTTTTGGCTGCGTGTGGTGGGAAACCTGAAAAAAAAGAAGAGGCGCTTCATCACCATTCCTTGTGTGTCATCCATCACTGGCCTATAACTCCTGAGGTGCTATACTCCTTTTTGTGAAAATATTCACCAAAAAAGGAAATAGAATGACCCAGGAAGATCCCAGAATTCTTGAACTCCGCCGCGTGCGAGCCAAGGCGCTCGAAGGCGGTGGGGCCGAACGCATCAAAAAACAGAAAGCCAAGGGGAAATTGACCGCCCGCGAGCGCGTCGAACTGCTGCTGGACGAGGGCACCTTCAACGAGATCGAGCCGTTCATCACCCACCAGGGCGACGAGATGCACCTGTTGAGCGAGAAGTATTACGGCGATGGCGTGATCACCGGCTATGGCCAGATCAACGGCAGGACCGTATACCTCTATTCACAGGATTTCACCATTTACGGCGGAACCCTGAGCGAGATGCAGTCTCACAAGATCTGCCGCGTCATGGACCTGGCCGTACGTAACGGCGTGCCGTTCATATCGCTGATCGACTCGGGCGGGGCGCGCATCCAGGAAGGGGTCCGCTCGATGGGTGGGTACGCCGAGATCTTCCGCCGCAACGCCCAGTACTCCGGCGTGATCCCACAGATCGCGGTCATGCTCGGACCTTGCGCCGGCGGCGCGGCCTACTCCCCCGCCCTGCAGGATCTCGTCATCATGGTGGAGAAATCCTCCTTCATGTTCCTGACCGGTCCGGAAGTGATCCGGGCTGTGACAGGCGAAGTCATCGATGCCGAATCGCTCGGCGGTGCGGACGTGCACATGTCCATCAGCGGCGTGGCGCATATGAGTGTAAAGAGTGAAAAGGAAGCGCTCGATACGGTGCGAATCTATCTCTCCTACCTGCCGTCGAATAACGTCGAGAATCCCCCCTATCTCAATCCCAACGATGACCTGACCCGCATGGACGAATCGTTGAACAGCATCGTCCCCCTCGATCCGTCCGAGCCCTATATCATGCACCAGGTCATCGAAAAGATCGTGGATAGAGGTACATTCCTTGAGTTCCAGCCCAGCTGGGCGCGCAATGCGATCGTTGGGTTTGGGCGCATCGGCGGCCACAGTGTCGGAATCGTCGGACAGGAGCCCGCCATTATGGCCGGTGTGATCGATATCGATGCGGCTGACAAAATGACCCGCTTCGTCCGCATGTGTGACTGCTTCAACATCCCACTGGTCACTTTCGTCGATTCACCCGGTTTTCTGCCCGGCATCGCCCAGGAGCATGGCGGCATCATCCGTCACGGCGCGAAGCTGCTGTATGCCTATTCGGAGGCAACTGTCCCGAAGATCTGCATCATTACCCGCAAGGCCTACGGCGGAGCGTATGTGGTCATGTCCAGCAAATATCTTGGCACGGATGTCACCTACGCCTGGCCGTCGGCGGAGATCGCCGTTCTGGGTGCGGAAGGCGCGGCCAATATCCTGTTCAAGAAACAGA
>DATAKV010000643.1:0-1969 GCA_036261375.1 Anaerolineales bacterium | reverse complement strand
GTTGGAATTGCATTGCTGGTGATCACCGGGCTCGTGGGCATGTGGATCTTCACATCGTCCCGCCAGCCCCGGCCCATCGAGCTTGTAGGGCTGGAAGCAGAAAAAGCCCGGCAGGCGCTCAAAGCCGGTGTTAGTTTGAAGGATGTAATTATCCATTGCTATCGCGAAATGAGTCTGGCGCTGAAGCAGGAACAGGGGATCGAGCGAAAAGAGTTCATGACCACCGGAGAATTTGAACGCCTCCTGAAGTCTGCCGGAATACCCCACGAGCCCATCCATCAATTGACGCGGCTCTTCGATGCCGTCCGGTACGGCAACTGGCAGCCCAACGCCGCAGAGGAACAGATGGCGATCCAGTGTCTGGAGGCAATCATGCAATACAGTCGCGCTGCCCGAGGAATGAAGTGAAATGAATATCTCCAAGCGTGTGGTCGGCGCACTCCTCCTGGTCGCGATCGTCCTTTTCCTGGGAATGGTTTTTTGGCCGTTTGTCCTGAGGGACATCCTTCAGCCGGTCGGGTTGGCGGTCTGGCTTCTTTTACGGATCCTGGTTCTGAGCATCCCTCAAAACTACTTCTGGTACGCGGTGATTTTCGCTGCCTTCATTGTCCTGTTTCGTCTCCTGCCCGAAGCGCAGTCTGATACTCCTTCGGCTGCCCGCGCGGAGAGCAATAGTACCATGACAAAAATCGATTACTGGCGCAGTGTATTTCGCTACAGCGGTCAGGACGCGCAGGATGAAAAGATCCTCAAGGATAGGCTGACGCGCCTGTTGATATCCCTGTACACATCGAAACAAAGCACATCCAATGATTTTCGTATCCATACTGCTTTGGAACAGGGCACGATTCGATTGCCCGGGAAGATCCATACGTTTCTATTCGCGGAGAAGCCGCAGGCATCCGGGGGACCGCTGCGGAAATTTTTCCAATCCCTTCGAACGGCCCCCCAGACCTGGATACGGCACTGGAACGGACAAGAAAAAGCGGAGTATGACCAGCGCATCGAGGAAGTTCTCAATTTTTTGGAAACATCTCTGGAGATCAAACATGATGATGGAAAGCGCTCGCAAACCAGGCATTGAACAAGTGGCTCAACTCTCTGCCAGCGTCGTGCAGGAGGTCGAAAAAGCCGTGGTCGGAAAGCGGGAGGTCCTCAACCTGATGATGGCTGCCTTCCTCTCGTCGGGAGGGCACATCTTACTGGAGGACTATCCCGGCCTGGCGAAGACCCTGATCGCCAACTCGTTTGCAAAGGCACTGGGGATGGGATTCAAGCGTATCCAGTTCACGCCGGACCTGCTCCCCGGAGATATCACCGGCGGCTATGTATTCGACAGTGAACAGAACCGCTTCCTGCTGCGGAAGGGACCGATCTTTGCCAATATCCTGCTTGCCGATGAGATCAACCGGGCGTCGCCAAAGACACAATCCGCCCTGCTGGAAGCCATGCAGGAATACCAGGTGACGCTGGAAGGCGAAACCCTGGCACTGCCGGAACCGTTCATTGTGATCGCCACGCAGAACCCGATCGAATATGAAGGGACCTTCCCGCTCCCGGAAGCACAGCTGGATCGCTTCATGGTCAAGCTGTCGATCGGATATCCCACCCCGGAAGAGGAGGATGAGATATTAATGAGGCGTGCGCAGCGCAAAAAAGATATCGTCGACCTGCATGCGATCATCTCGCCCGAAGTCTTTCTGGAAATGCGGACCGCCGTGGAAGGGGTGTATGTGGACCCGGATGTTCGCCAGTACATGGTGAGCCTGGCAACAAAATCCAGGAGTCACCGTCAGGTGGTGGTGGGAGTGAGCCCGCGCGGATCGCTGGCTCTGCTCAAGCTGACGCGCGCCTGGGCTGCTATCCAGGGTCGAGACTATGTCGTGCCGGATGACGTCAAGCAGTTCATCCAACCAGCGCTCGCCCACCGCATCATCCTGGACCCCAGCCTGTGGGATACGAAAAAGTC
>DATAKV010000613.1:0-5555 GCA_036261375.1 Anaerolineales bacterium | reverse complement strand
ACCGTCAAAGTCCCCGCCACCTCCGCCAACCTGGGACCCGGGTTCGACGCCCTGGGCCTGGCACTCGATTTGTGGAACGTGTCCACATTCGAGTCTGCGGATGATTTCACGGCATACGTCGAAGGCGAAGGGAAAGGAAGGGTTTCTCCGGGCAGGAACAATTTGATCATCCGCGCCGCGCAGAGACTGGCACAGCACGCGGGCACCGAGTTGTCTCCTTTTGTCGTGCGCTGCACCAATCACATCCCCATCGGCTCGGGCCTGGGATCGTCTGCTGCCGCCACGCTGACAGGCATGCTGGCTGCCAGCGCATTGACCGGAGCGACGCTTTCACAGGAAGATATCCTGTATCTTGCCAGCGAGATAGAGGGCCATCCGGATAACGTCGCTCCGGCGCTGCTCGGAGGGCTGATTGTTTCGACCCAGGGTCTGGGACAGATCATTGTGCGGAAACTTCCCATTGCACCCTTGCACATAACCGTTGTCGTCCCGGATTTCCGTTTCCCTACCCGCCAGGCACGGAAGGCTCTTCCCCACAAGGTAAAAATGAAGGATGCGGTCCACAACATCAGCCGCGCCGTATTGGTGACGGAAGCATTCCGTACAGGAGATCTATCCCTGCTGGGGGAAGCGATGAGCGATGCACTGCACCAACCCTATCGTCTCCCATTGATCCCCGGCGCGAAGGCCGCCATGCGCGCCGCGCAAGCCGAGGGAGCAGCCGTGGCGCTTTCGGGGGCAGGTCCCAGCCTGATCGCATTCTCTTCAACAGCCCAAGCAGGGCCTGGCGAGGCAATGAAGCGGGCGTTCAAGAACGCGGGTCTGTACGCGCGCATCCTTCTGTTAAAGACCTCCGAAAAGGGGGCCCATGTGATGGTCGAACACCGTGAGTCCTAGAGAAAGGGAGAACTATGTCGCAGCTGCCTCTTGAAAAACCCCGTACCGGCCTGGTGATCTGGATGATCGTCTCACAAATCCTGGCCCTGCTATCCCTGATTATCTGGCTGCTCGTCGCAGGACTCTCTGTCATGGCATTTGACTCGGGAGTCAGCGCGGAAGCCTGGACCTTTGTGATCGTCGTCTGGTCCTACCCGCTCATCCCACTCGTCCTGGTCATTGGCTCCTGGATCGCCTTCGCCCGGCACAGGAACAGGCTGGCGGCCGTGCTCTCCGGCCTGTCCTTTGCGCCGCCGGTACTGTTCTATCTTTGTATCGCGATCTCCAGCTTTAGCTGGCACATTATGAACCGGGGGTTCTAGGAATCCATCCCTGCATTCCACAGGCGCGCAAACTGCATAATGCGCGGGCGGATGTAATAGGCATTCGGGTTGGCCACGGACCGTTGCACCTTCACAAGCTGCAGCGCCGCCTCGGGCTCGTATCCCTGTGCGATCAGCACGCACGAACCCATGGCCGGACCGCGGTGGCGTCCATAGGCGCAGTGAACATAGACTTTTCCCCCGAGCTGGATCGTATCGAGCGCAGCCTGCGCCCCCAGGACCAGCTTGGCGACCGGGATGGGAAAGAAGGGGCTGTCGATCGTCCGCAGCCAGAGCTGCTGGATCGGGGTAGCATGTGGGTCGGGAAAGGGACCGCGTGTAAAGCGCATGTTGATGATGAGCCGGATCCCAAGCTCGCGCAGGCCGTCGTAATCGGAGACCAGAGGGGTTGTGCCGATGAAGAGGTCGTCGGTAATATGCGAGAAATTCATGCCTGGAATCTTATCATTAAGAATGCGACCCGCGCTTGAATAAGACTTCCCTCGCCTCTCACCTGTCCCGATGAGCCTCGGAATTGCATTCGCGCTTCGTTTTTATGCTAGACTCTGCGCATGGAAACACTTTCCTCCTCGATCAACTCGTCCTCCCCCGATTTCAAACAAAATTCTGAATACCATAGAAAGCTGGCCAGTGAGCTCAGAGAACGCCTGGACCGCGTCCGTGAAGGCGGCGGCGAGAAGTACCGAAAACGCCAGGAGGAACAGGGCAAGCTCTTCGTCCGGGAGCGGATCGAACGTCTGCTTGACCCCGGTTCGCCATTCCTGGAACTGTCGGCTCTGGCGGCATACGATCTGTACGATGGCGATGCGCCCGGCGCAGGGATCGTCACAGGCATCGGACGGGTCTCGAACCGTGAGGTCCTGATCGTCGCCAACGACGCCACCGTCAAAGGTGGATCGTACTTCCCGATGACGGTCAAGAAGCACCTGCGCGCCCAGCAGATTGCCGAGGAGAACTACCTGCCCTGCCTGTATCTGGTCGACTCGGGCGGGGCCTTTTTGCCCCTGCAGGACGAAGTGTTCCCCGATGTGAACCATTTCGGGCGCATTTTCTATAACCAGGCACGTATGTCGGCCAAGAAGATCCCCCAGATCGCAGCCGTGATGGGATCGTGTACGGCAGGCGGCGCTTACGTCCCGGCCATGAGCGATGAAGCGGTCATCGTCAAAGGGACCGGTACGATCTTCCTTGGCGGACCTCCCCTCGTCAAGGCCGCGACCGGTGAGGACGTTACCGCGGAGGAGCTGGGCGGCGCGGACGTGCACACGCGTCTCTCCGGAGTCGCCGATCACTTCGCCGAAGACGATGACCATGCGATCGAGATCCTGCGTTCCATCGTTGGCACTCTGCCCAGACCAACGACTATAGACAATCGACCATTATGGTCCGCGGTCAACGGTCCATGGTCCCCTCCCGAGGATCCGTTATACCCTGCCGAAGATTTGTACGGCGTTTTGCCCGCAACCTTCCGGGAAACCTACGATGTACATGAGATCGTCGCCCGCCTGGTAGATGGCAGTAAGTTCCGCGAGTTCAAGGCGCGCTATGGCACAACCCTCGTTTGCGGGTTCGCACGGATTTATGGTTATCCGGTTGGTATCATTGCGAACAACGGCGTTCTTTTCAGCGAATCGGCTCTCAAAGCCACCCACTTTATCGAGCTGTGCGACCAGCGCGGCATCCCGCTCGTGTTCCTGCAGAACATCACAGGATTCATGGTGGGGCGCGAGTACGAAGCCGGCGGCATCGCCAAGGACGGCGCCAAGATGGTCCACGCGGTGGCAACCACCCGCGTCCCCAAGCTGACCGTGGTCATCGGCGGCTCGTTCGGGGCGGGGAACTATGCCATGTCTGGCCGGGCCTATGGCTCACGCTTCCTGTGGATGTGGCCGAGCGCCCGCATCTCGGTCATGGGCGGGGAACAGGCTGCCAACGTCCTGCTCACTATCAAACAGGACCAGCTCGCCCGCGAAGGCAAACCATCCATGACCCGGGAGGAAGCGGATGAATTCAAGCGTCCCATCCTGGAGAAATATGAAAATGAGGGCAATCCTTATCATTCCACGGCCCGCCTGTGGGACGATGGCGTCATCGATCCGGTGGATACGCGCCAGGTTCTGGGATTGGCGTTGTCGGTCATTCTGAATTCCCCGGTAGAAGAAAACAGCTTTGGTGTGTTCCGAATGTAAAAATCAACGATGAAAATCAAAACGCTCTTCATTGCCCTCCTGTTTGTTACAGCATCCTGCACATCTCAAGCCGTTGCCCCAAGGGCAACAACAGCTACGCCTCTGCCCACAAAAACATCACTGCCTGCTTCGACGCCCACCCCTGCCCCTACCGAAACAGAAACTCCGGCCCCGACCTCGAGCAACATCTTTGGCTCGATCCCGTTGAACAGTGTACAGGCGTTCAGCATTGAACCGGTCGCACAGGCAGCTTTTGAGGAGGCTCTGAAAGGATTTGCCAGCGCAGGTTCTATTCGCGACTTCCGCGTCGACAGCATCGCCGTCTTCCCATCCGGAGAAGGGACCCTGATCGCCGAGATCTTTTACAGCCTGCACACCGACGCGGACCTCTGGCCTGAGGACGGCGGCTCCTCCAGCACGGACGGCTGGATCACAGGCAAGTGCAGCCGCTTCAACCTCATCGCCACGGACACAGAACACCAGCTCACGAACAAACGTTTATGTAGTTAGAATTCGCTCTACAAGGATGGAACTATGGCCTTTGAACAATCCTCGGGCAGCCCGCATCACTTTCTCAGCCAGCTGGTTGGCGGCTGGGCAGGCACCACCAAACTCTGGGTCGAGCCGGATGTGCTGACGGATGAATCCTCCATCGTAGGCAGCGTCCAGTTGATCCTGGATGGGCGGTTTGCCCTTTTCCTGTACCAGTCCTCGGTGGAGGGCGAGCCGCAGCACGGGATGTTCACATTTGGTTACAACACCCTTTCGGACCAGTGGGAGGCTTCCTGGGTGGACAGCTGGCACAATAACACGGCCATCATGTTCTGCGTGGGTACTTCTATGGAAAACGGTTTTTCCGTCCTCGGCGGCTACCCCGATCCCACCGGCGGACCCGATTGGGGCTGGCGCACGGTCGTCGAACTTCCGGACAAGGACCATCTTTGGATCACAGCCTACAACGTCATCCCGGACTGCGATGAGGCAAAGGCGATCGAATCGAGGCTGACGAGGATAAAAAAGTAGTTTTGTAATGAGAGGATCGACCCGTGCTCCTCAGGGAATGCACACATACAGGAATGTGACCTCTCTGTTTTTTCAACGTACAGAGTGCGAAAGGTAAATGATGAAAATCCTGATTATCGGTGGAACCAAATTTCTGGGACGTCACCTCGTCGACGCGGCACGCGCGGCCGGTCATGAAGTGACCCTGTTCAACCGCGGCAAAACCAACCCGGCCCTCTTTTCGGATGTTGAAACCATCACCGGCGACCGCGAACAGGACATGGACAGGCTGTCTGGCCGCGAATGGGATGCGGTGATCGATGTGGCCGGCTACCTGCCGCGCATCGTCCGCCTCTCGGCTGAAGCGTTGAAGGACAGCGTCAGGCGCTACATCTTCATCTCATCCATTTCGGTGTATGCCGACAACCGCAAGATCGGCATCGACGAGTCCTATCCAGTTGGGAAACTGCAGGATGAATCCGTCGAGGAGATCACCGGGGAGACCTATGGTCCGCTCAAGGCATTGGCTGAAAAAGCCGTGCAGGACATGTATGGCGACCGTGCCCTCATCGTCCGCCCCGGCCTGATCGTTGGTCCCTATGACCCGACCGACCGCTTCACCTACTGGCCGATGCGCGTCAAGCGCGGCGGCGACATGATCACCCCCGACAGGCCGCAGACACCCATCCAGATCATCGACGTGCGCGACCTCTCGGAATTCATCGTCAAATTGATCGAAGATAATGCATCCGGCGTGTACAACGCAACCGGACCCGATTATGAGCTGATGATGGGCGAGTTTTTGGATGCCTGTAAGCGGGTAGCGGGCAGTGTGGCCGCCTTCCACTGGGCGAGCGCGGAATTTCTGGCAGAACATGGCGTCCAGCCCTGGAGTGACATGCCCGTCTGGATCCCCGATACGGAAGAGGATGCGGGCTTTTCACGTATCGATGTTTCGAAAGCGATCGACGGCGGGCTGAAATTCCGTCCGCTGGAGGATACGATTCGCGATACGATCGCCTGGGCTGAGACGCGCCCCAAGGGCCACGAGTGGCGCGCCGGCCTCAACTCCGACAAAGAACGA
>DATAKV010000610.1:0-12760 GCA_036261375.1 Anaerolineales bacterium | reverse complement strand
TCGAGGTGGAACATTGGGGCGTACTTCGGGAGTGGAGAGCCGGTGACGTATGCTGAAACCAAATCGGCCGCAGCCTGGGATGACATGGCTCCATACCCTGAGAGGGCGCTGACGATGTACGTTCCCTCAATTGGCAGCGGCCCGATCAGGGGACGGTTTTCGGGGGTCTTGCAGTAATAACCGCCGTCGACTTTCAACAGTTGATTGAAATAGGTCTTTATCCCCGGGACCATGGCTGAAAGTCCGCGCACGACTGTTTCGGCGTAGTGCGGCTCAAAAACGGGCGGCCAGACAGGTTCCTGTGTCCTGACATCGTACGTCCAGAGAGCCAGCAGGTCTTTCCCGCGCTGGCGGAACTGTACGCCGCCAGGGAGCTCATCGAGCAGCCAGTGGGTTTCCGGGTTGGATTCCCAACGGGGGCGCTCCTCTGCCGTCCAGGGAAGGCATACCGGGTCAGACCAGATCATGAATGGCGCCGGTGTAGAAATCACATCTTTGGAATCTTCGAATGAGATTTTCCCATGAAGCTCATTTACAAGCGGGAGATCCAGATCCAGCATTGCCGCTGCCTGCCTGGTGAAAGGACCGGCCGCGATCACCAGCCGCTCGGCCTGGACTGTTGCACCGGATCCCAGTTTCACAGATCGAATACGTCCACCGGCAGTATCAATACCGGTAAGTTTATCCTGAATGACTCGAACACCGCTCTGTATGGCCTGCCCCAATAGCCAGTGACCAAGTCCCTCCAGATTCATCCAACCGCAGCGCCGTACGTGCAGCATGGCGATGACTTTATCTGTAACAAAAGGGAATTGTCTACAGATGAAGGCTGGATCAAGAATGAGATCCACGCCATCGAGAGTTGGATCGTACCCTTCCGCATGAAAAGGAGGGTAGGGGACCTGTCCCGGATGCTCACGCACGGGACCCGCACCCAGCGCCGATATCTGGGCACTTGACTCCCTCCATCTGGAGACCTGCTTTGGATCTGACGTCAGGAATGCATAGCCTCGGCGATTCAATCGGAAACTGTTGCCGCTGGCCTGGGCAAGCTCCTCGAGCAGGTCGATGGACCGGTTCATAAAGCGGACCATCGTGTCACCGGGTCCGGGCCACCAGTTGCGATACGCCTCCGTACCGGCGGAGCTCGTCACAGACAGGGGTGGGTATTCATCCACCAGCAGGATGTTCTTTATCCCATGCCGGACGGCCAGGTGGTAGGCGGTGGAAACGCCTGCTATACCTGCTCCGCAGATCAGAATGTCGGAACTTGGCATACGCTCCCTCTCAATTTGCTGGAACTTTCTCTTTTGCCGCGATGACCAGCCAGACTTCCATTTCTCCTTTGCCTTTTATATCCAGGGTACCGCGCGGCTCACAGGTGAACTCATCCTTGATCAGCTCATAGGTTGCCCGCGTGATCTGGATCGTGCCGCCCATGCCATACGATTCCATGCGGCTGGCAACATTGACGGGGTCGCCCCAGACGTCATAGACAAACTTGCGCTTGCCGATCACCCCTCCGATCACCGGCCCGGAATTGATCCCGATCCGGAAGCTGACTTTCTGTCCATTCTGAAACGTATGGGTATTGACGAAGTCACGCATTTCCAAAGCCATGTGGACCAGCGCCTGGGCATGGTCGGCGCGGCGGCGCGGCACACCGGAAGCCACCATGTAGCTGTCGCCGATCGTGCGGATCTTTTCCACATTGTATTTGTCGAGCAGGGAGTCAAAGTATGTAAACGCTTCGTTGAGCAGCTCGACGACTTCGACCGGTGCAAGCCGGGCGGAGAGTGGAGTAAATCCCACCATGTCGGCAAACAAGATGCTGGCTTCTGTATAGTGGTCCGCAATCGTGCGGCTCTCATTTTTCAGGATCGCTGCGATCTCCCTGGGAAGAACGTTTAGAAGCAGGTTCTCGGATTTCGCCTGCTCCCCGCGCAGGAGGGTGACAAACCGGTTCTTTTCACCCACGAAGTAACCGAGAAGAAAGATGGCAATTGCAGAGACCATGCCAATGTTCAGGATGAAGAAAACCGTTATCGTTGTCGCCGACAGTGACGAAGTTACCAGCGGGTAGAACTCGAAATAGCCACTGATGACGGCAAGGGCGAGATAAGCGCCCAACCAGCGCAGGCCCTGGCGCGGCTCGCCAAATAACATGGCCCCCAGAGGGGAAAGCAGCGACCACAGGATGACCGCGCTCGATTTGATAAACCCACCCAGAGCGATCATCAGCAGGAATGGCAGGAACAGGATCAACAGGAGCTGGGTAAATAGAAAAAGACGAAACCGGTGTGTAACATGAAAAAGAACAACACTCAGTGAGGAGACGATGGCGTATCCTAGAGGAATCGATGCAGCTGTATATTCACCAAACCAGAAATACAGGACACTCCACATTGCCCCCGCCAGAATGAACATGAACGAGCCCAGCGTCAACAGCGTCTTCTGCAGCCGTTCTTCATCGCTGTCATGGGGATCGGCACCGATTCGTGCCGCCAAAGGGAGGATTCGCTCGATGATGTTCTGGATCAAGTTTTTGTTTTTGTTCTGCCTGGGATTATTGCCTCAGCAGCCGGGCGGAATTGACCATGATCCCGATATCGGGCAGGGACTGCGCCGCGGCGGCATAGACAGGGGGCAATATCCCAAACGCTGCCAGGGAAAGTCCCAGGATGTTATAAATACCGGTCAGGGCGAGGTTGGTTTTAACGGTGGTCATCGTCCTCCGGGCCGTACGGAAGATCTGCGGGACAAGAGTCCAGTCATCGCGCATCAGGGCGATGTGCGCGGCTTCGATGGCGATGTCGGTACCGGCTGCGCCCATGGCAATGCCTACATCTGCCTGGGCCAGGGCGGGTGCATCGTTGACACCGTCCCCGACCATGACAACGGTGTGTCCCTTTGATTGATATTCCTTCACGATCCGGATCTTGTCCTCAGGCAGAAGGTTGGCGCGATAGGCAACGCCAATGGCAGCGGCCAGGGCGGAAGCCGTCCGTTCATGATCGCCGGTCAGGAGCTCGATATGGCGCAGGCCTAGGGATCGCAGCTCCCGGATGGAATCAGGCACTTCTGCACGGACCGTATCGGCCGCGGCCAGGATGGCAGCTGTTTCCCCATCCTTAGACAGAAACAACAGTGTCTTGCCTTGTTCTGCTAGCGACCGGGCCTCCGGGCTCGAGCCTGCCTGGGGGATCAAACGGTGGTTGCCAACTTCAATCAGGCTGCCTTGTATTCGGGCTCTGACACCCATACCGGGGATCGACTCGAACCATTCCGTTTCCGTCAGATCGATATTCCGGGCCTGCGCCTCCCTGCGGATCGCTTCGGCCATGGGATGCTCGGAATAGCGCTCTGCGGAAGCTGCTAGGGCAACAACCTGCTCTTCGGTCAGGCCGTTGAGCGAAATCACGTCGGTGATCCGCGGCTGGCCCAGGGTCAGCGTGCCGGTCTTATCCACCAGCAGAACATCCGCTCGCGCCAGGGTTTCGAGATACTTTCCACCCTTGATGAGCAATCCATGCTTCGCGCTGGCGCCGATCGATGCGAGCATGGCCACGGGTGTTGCCAGGGCGATCGAGCAGGAACAGGCCACAACCAGGACAGCCGCGGTAGCCAGGGGATCTCGGCTGAATAAGAATGTGACTGCTGCAATCCCGGCGACGATGGGCAGGTAGTAGCCACTGAACTTGTCTGCAAAACGCTGTACATCAGCCCGGTTAGCCTCGGCTTCTTCGACCAGTTTAACCACCCGTCCAAATGTGGTGTCCATGCCAATGCGTTCGGTTCTGATGCGGAGACTCCCCATTTTTGCAAGGGTGGCAGCATAGACGTGACTCCCGACAGTCACATCCACCGGCATGGACTCGCCGGTGATCGTCGATGTATCGACTGCGGCATGGCCGCTGATGATCTCACCGTCTACGGGAATTTTTTCCCCGGGCCGAACGATCACAATATCCCCAATCTTTACCCGGGATAGGGGCAGTTCCAGCTCGAGGCCCATCTGTTCTACGCGCGCAGTCTGTGGAGCCAGCGCAGACAGTTCCTTCAGGGAGCGGCGGGCGCTTTCTGTTGTGAATCCCTCCACATAGTCACCGACGCGCATGAAGATGGCCACGATCAGCGCGGTGACCCAGTCACCAATGGCCAGCGCCGCGATCACACCAAGAGTCATGAGTGTATGTGAGAGGATCTGCCTGTTAAGCGCGGCACGCAGCACATTACGATAGATGGGGAAACCTACAGCAAGGACAATGGCTGCCCCAACCGGGAATGGAACGATTTCGTTCAACACGTCAAACAGGCCCAGCCACTCCCCGGCAATCACAATGAATAGTACGCCAAGGAAAACACTTGTAAGCAGAAGGTTAAATTTGCGGGTAAATTCTGCATGAGTATAGAGAGGTTCGATGCCTGTCGTCTCCGGAACCGAATAATCCCCCGCGCTGGCAACAGCCCGCCGAATGGCAGGCAGATCGACCTTCGCCGGGTCGAGCTTTACAATGGCTTTCTCCGTGGCCAGGAATACATCGACCGAAGCGATACCATCGAGCCTGGAAATAGCCCGCTGGACGTGTTGTGTGCATTCCGCACAGTCCATTCCCTGGATCGGGATTTCAATTGTTTCCTGAAAAGCCATGTCTATGACCTAAAACGATCGGTTTTCCTGAGATTAATTGGACAATTCTAATCATATCATTAACACAGTACTCACCCGGTAGTCGCTTGTTTTCTGATGGTTATATTACAATAGATGAACGACAGTACGATGAGGAGAGACATATGCGAATGAAGATGACGGTTTGGGTAGTTGCGATCAGTCTTGCGCTTGCATCCTGTGGCGGTTCTTCCGCCCCGACCACTACCATCGATGTTACCATGACCGACTTTCAATTCAGTCCCAGTGCATTCACCGTGCCGGCAGGGGAGCAGATCACCCTTAAATCCACGAATTCCGGCGCGGTCATCCATAATTTCATTATTATGAACCTGGGTTATAACGTCGGCAATGAGTTCGATGAAGAAGACCTGGAAAACGTATACTGGAAGCTCGAGATCGCACCGGGCGGCGGGACGGAGACAAATTTTACGGCTCCCGAAGAACCCGGAGAGTATGAGATCGTGTGCAGCACACCGGGACACGTCCAGGCGGGGATGCTGGGCACCTTGAATGTTGTGGAAGCTGAATAACACTCTTCCAATTGTGTGCCTGGAGGGTGAAAGATGGAAAAGCCGATCATTACCAGCCTGAGCAATCCAATCATTAAACAGGCGCGTGCTCTCCGCCAGAAAAAAGCCCGGGCGGAAAGCAAATCTTTTTTAGTCGAGGGTATCCATCACATCGGCGAAGCAGTCACGGCGGGCTGGGATGTGGAGTCCGTCCTCTATGCGCCCGACCTCCTCACCAGTGAATATGCCCGGGACCTAATCGCCCGGCTTGCCGTCCAGCCTCAGCCTGTTTCCGCTCAGGTGCTGGAGTCCGTGGCCGATAAGGAAAACCCACAGGGAATTCTTGCGGTCGTCCGGCAGAAGGTGATCGATCTCGACTCCTTTTCTCTTCCACCTCCTGAACAGGCCCGGGCGAAGCTCGTGGCACTCGTCTCCCCACAGGACCCCGGAAACCTGGGAACCATTCTGCGCACGATGGACGCGGTCGGCGCAGACGCGCTGTTCCTGCTCGACGGCGGCGTGGAACTGTTCCATCCGACCGTGGTCCGCTCGAGCATGGGCACGATCTTCTGGAAACCGGTCATTCAGGCCTCTTTCGAACAATTTGCTGGCTGGGCCCGGCGCGGGAAGTACCAGATGATCGGCGCCTCTGCCCGCGGCGATGTGGAATATCAAACCTTCGTCGCGGATCTGCCGTGGATCCTGGTTCTTGGCAGCGAGCAAAAAGGTTTATCCCCGGACCAGATCCGAGCCTGCGACGTGACTGTCTCCCTGCCGATGAAAGGCCGGGTCAGCTCCCTGAACCTGGCGGTTGCTGCCGGTATATTGTTGTATCGTTTTGTTGGATCGAATTAGTTTTTTAATAAAAACAGAGCCTTTTCACCTGAAAAGGCTCTGTCTCTACTGGAAAAGGGATTGCCGGTGGGAAATCTCTAAAATTCGTCCTCTTCGTCATCCCATAATTCATCGTCTTCATCCTCGGCTTCGTCCTCCTCCCATTCCTCTTCCTCCTCTTCCCATTCCTCTGCTACAAGAGCCCCGTCGCTCGGAGAGTACGTGGCACAACCGGTATCCGGATCGAGCTCGATCGCGGCCGCACTGCAATAACCTTCATCCAGGAAAACACAATCAATGTAATGACATTTAATGCGGGGCATTCAAATCCTCCTCTACTTAGGGTTGTCTTGCCAGTCGAATGACTGAAAAAATAAAGATGACGATCATGACAGCCTGAGACGCCAGACAGAATGGGCAGTAGGCCTTAATGAGGGCGATCTCGATATAGATCAGATAGAGTGTAAACAGAAAGCCGATCAGTGAGATGCCGAAGAAGATCATGCTTCCATTCTCTTGAATGAAACCGGACCTTTGCTCGAGGAAAAGCAGCGCAAGGATGGCTGCATATCCGACCACTCCCAGCACAGCCACAGGTATTCCATTGATTTCGGAGTATCGACTGGCATTCACCTCAGAACAGCCGCTGGAACCGATACACATGGATTCGTTGTTGGTGAGTTTATAAATAGTCATGTAGATGGAAACGAGCAGGCCGATGATCGTGAGTGCGATGGTGATTTGTCGAAGACGTTTTGACATGGTTCCTCAGAGAATCCAGGCGTTTACTTCCTGACCAGCAGGCACGCATTTTACACCAGCGGGGATAATAAGTAAAGCATTTGCCTGTACTAGTGAGTACAGGTTTCCGGATCCCTGGTGACCCGTTAAACGGGCGGTCAGGACCCCATCGACTTCGCGGACCTCAGCTCGCAAATAGCTTTCCCGCCCATCGGACAGGATCTCCTCTTCGCTTCGCACACGAACGCCGGGCCGTAACCCGCCTGACTGTCCGGCCAGCCTTGCCAGCACCGGGCGGACGAAGACCTCGAACCCTACAAAGGCCGAGACCGGATTTCCCGGCAGGCCAATGATGGGCACTTCCTTGTAATCGCCGAAGGCCAGTGGTTTCCCGGGACGCATGTTCACCCGCCAGAAATCCATTTTGCCATCCGCCTCGATCACATCCTTGACATAATCGAATGCGCCGACACTGACCCCGGCTGAAGACAGGATCAGATCCACGCGCAGGTATATGGCTCGCTCGAAGAGCGCTCGGACCGATTCAAAATTATCCTTGGCGACGCCCAGCCGGACCGGTTCTGCTCCTGCGCTTTCGATCAAGGCAGCCAGGGTATAGGAATTGGAATCCCGGATCTTACCTTTTTCCAGAGGCGCGTCCGGATCGATCAACTCATCTCCGGAGGAGAGCAGGGCGATCCGCGGCTTGCGATAGACTGTCACCGTAGAGACGCCAAGCATGGCCAACAGGCCCAGATCCTGCGGCTTAAGCTGTCTGCCAGCCAGAAGAACAACATCCCCGCTGGGAATGTCCATGCCGCGCCGGCGGACATTCTCTCCCACCCGGGCTGCCTTTCGAATCGAAACAATTTCCGGCGCCTGGGTGCCGGCGATTCGATTTTCGAAATCCGTATCCTCCACCGGGATAACCGCATCGGCTCCGTCAGGCATGTGCGCGCCGGTCATGATCCTCGCCGCCTCTCCGGGCCCAAGCACAATCGTCGGTGAGGTGCCCGCAGGAATATCGGCGACCACGCGCAGGCTGCGTGGAGAGCCGGGCGCCGCCTCACTTACATCTGAGGCGCGCAGGGCAAAGCCATCCATCGAAGAATTATCGAAGAGAGGCAGATCGTCCGCGGCGCGCACATCCTGGGCAAGGACGCGGTTCAACGCGTCTGCCAGGGGCAGGTTTTCGGGTTTGACAGGCTGGAACTGGGAAAGGATGCGCTCACGCGCTTCGCTTACGCTGAGCAAAGACATGGCTTCTCGCGGCGGCGATTATACCCCACACACTGGATTTTAAAGGAAATTTTTATCCAGGCTTGGTGCGCTGGGCCTCGAGCACGTTCGGCAGGCTTTCGATGCGGGTAAGCACCCGGCTGAGCTGGGCGATATCGCGGACCTCGACAACAAGCTTAAGGTCGGCCAGGCTGCGGTTGATGTTCACGGACACATCGGCGATGTTCACACCTTCGTTTTGCAGGAGGGTGGAGATATCGCCCATCAATCCCTGGCGGTCATAAGCCTTGACCGTGACCGGCACCGGGAACGTATGCTCCACCGTGCCCCAACCCACCTGCAGGAAACGTTCCTTGTCTTTGCGGTGCAGAACATTCGGACAGTCCTGTCGGTGGATGGTCGCGCCGCGGCCGCGGGTGATATACCCGACGATCTGGTCGCCAGGCATGGGGTTGCAGCACCTGGCGATGCTCGAGAGCAGGCCTTTGAGCCCTACGACTTCGACCACGTCGGTGGGCTGGCGGTTATCGCCTCCCTGGGTGGTGACTTCGAGTATGTCCGACGTCTCTTCGGTATCTGCAAGCAGGCGAATGACCCGGTTGACGGAGAGGTCGCCATTCCCTACAGCGATATACATATCCTCAGGCGCTTTGAAGCCAAGCTCGCGCGCCATTTTCTCGAAATTGACGACCGGTATGCCGAGGCGCTGCACTTCACGCTCGAGAGTGGCGCGTCCCTGGGCCAGGTTTTGTTCATCTTCCTGTTTCTTGAACCAGGCTTTGATCTTGGAGCGGGCGCGCTGGGTCTTGACCAGGCCCAGGTTGGAATTCAGCCAGTCCCGGCTGGGACCGCCTCGCTTCGCGGTCAGGATCTCGACCTGGTCGCCTGTTTTCAGCTCCTGGTACAACGGGACGAGCTTTCCGTTCACCCGTGCCCCGCGGCAGCGGTGACCGATATCCGTGTGGACGTGGTAGGCAAAGTCGATTGGCGTGGAGCCAGCTGCCAGGTCGATGATGTCGCCGCGCGGCGTGAAGACATAGACCCGGTCCTGAAAGACATCCGACTTCATGCCTTCCACGAATTCCTGGGCGTCGTTCACGTCGGAGCGCCATTCCATCATGTTGCGCAGCCAGTTGATGCGCTGTTCGTAGGATTTGTCGCGGTGGGCGCCTTCCTTGTAGCGCCAGTGAGCAGCGATACCGTACTCGGCGTTCTGGTGCATTTCCGCGGTGCGGATCTGCACTTCCAGCGGCCGCTTGTCATCGTAGATCACGGCCGTGTGCAGGGACTGGTAGAAGTTATCCTTGGGCGCGGCAATGTAATCGTCGAACTCGCCTGGGATGGGACGCCAGTGCGTGTGGATGACGCCCAGCGCCGCGTAGCAGGAAGGTACATCCTGGACGATCAGCCGCACCGCCCGCACATCCCGGACCAGGTCGAACGGCTTGCCCTTCTGGGTCATTTTTTTATAGATGGAATAGATATGCTTCGGCCGCCCGCTGATCTCAGCTTTAATGTTGTTGGCAGCCAGCAGGTTGAGCAGGTTTTCCTTGATGGCTTCGATCTGCACTTCCCTGTCCGGGCGGCGCTCCTGGAGCTGCTCGGCGATCTCCTTATACTTGTCAGGGTTCACATACCTGAATCCCAGATCCTCCAGCTCCCATTTGATCTGCCAGATACCGAGCCGGTTGGCAAGCGGGGCAAAGATATCGAGCGTCTCCTTGGCGATCCGTTTGCGCTTGTGCTCGGGCATGGCGCCCAGGGTGCGCATGTTGTGCAGCCGGTCGGCCAGCTTGATCAGCACCACGCGCACATCGTCGCCCATGGCCAGGAAGGTTTTACGCAGGGTCTCCGAGACGAGGTCCTGTTTCCGTCCCAGAGGATTGCTTCCATTTCTGCCGTTATCCGACGCTGACTCAGCTGCTTCACTCCCATTCGGGGATTCGGCGTGCTGGTCGTCACGCGAGACGCGTGGAAGATTGGTCAGCTTGGTAACGCCGTCAACGAGGACTGCGATGGTCGGCCCAAAATCCCGACGGATATCGTTAAGGGTGATCGTTGTATCTTCAACCGTATCGTGTAAAAGTCCCGCTGCCACCACCTCCGGCGGGACGCGTAGATCGGCCAGGATACTGGCAACTGCCAGACAATGATTAATGTAAGGTTCACCCGAATGGCGCTTCTGCTCCCGGTGTGCCTCCTCGGCCACCCGATAGGCGCGCTGGATCAGCTCGCGGTCGGCGATCGTGTAATTTTCGGGTAACTGCTCCATCAGCCGCTCAAGCGGGATGGCTTTTATCGATGACTTCATTTTATAATTGTACTACGTGCGGACGGACCGCCATCTTTCTCGATTAAAACGATCATTTTTGAACGGACACTGGGTAGAATTTACTCTACAATCTCTTGAGGACGCATAGAATGGCCCCTGTAAACAACATCACCCGGTTTCTCGATTCCCGCAAGATCGCCTATCGCGCCCTGGAGACTCCAGTCGAAAAGCTTGGGGCTGTGGAAGCCGCCCAGTTTCTGGGAGTCCCGGCAGAAACTGTATTCAAAACGATCGTGGTGAGGCGCGAAAAACCAAAGAAGCCGCTTCTGGCCGTCATTCCCGGTCCGGCGACTGTGGATTTGAAACGACTGGCGGCCGCATTGGGAGAAAAGAAAGTCCATTTGCCAACCGAGCAAGAGGCCGAGCAGTTGACTGGCCTGCAGGCAGGCGGCATCTCGCCGCTTGCGCTGATCCATAAAGGTTTTCAGGTCGTGGTCGATTCGTCGGCGCAAAAATATGGCGAGATCCACATCTCCGGCGGTCAGCGGGGCATCAACATCCGCCTGGCTCCCTCCGACCTGATCAAGCTGACGAATGCCCGCGTCGCAGCGATCTGTCAGGAGTCGAATTCGCCGGCCAGTTCCTCATTGACCCAAACCGAATAGTGTCCGCTGGGGAAGGTCCCCAGGGTGATGTTCGCACTGAAGGGCTTCACCACCTGTATGCAGGCCAGGTCCGGGTTAACAATTGTATATGCCTCCACAACGATTCGGTTATCGGCATCCGGCTCGCTCACCTGTACGCGCAGTTGATGACACGGTGTGGGTAATTCACCGCTCAGGGAAAGGGCGATCTGCGGTGGGAAGCTCTCGCGGATCAGGATGTCCATTTCTTGGATAAAGACATTGCCGCGCGTTAGGTTGACATCGCCAGGCTGTGGCGCAAATGGATCGCTTGGCGGCTCAGCAGGCGTCTCTCCTTCCGGCGGACTTGTGACGGGACTATCCGGCGAGAGAGGGGTGGGTCCGGGTGCCGGCTCCAGCGCGGGTGCACAGGACGCGGTCCATAAGACGATCATTAGTAGGAACAACAAGATTCTCATTTTTCCTCCGGTCCTCCTTGCTCAAGGGACGAGACTGGGCTACGGTTTGTTCCTCTTTAAACGAAAAGAGGCGAGTGATCGGTACTCGCCTCTATCTTTTGTAATGAATGCCCTTACGGGCCAACAAACTTGATCGAGGACTCCCGGATCTCAAAGGTCCATTTATCAGGGTTGTTTATGCAGCCGCTTCCACCGGCGTTAACATCATTATTGTTGGTGCTCCAGGCCCACAGGTTGTAACAACCCTGCACGAGGTCGGAAATAACGACATCGTTATTCTTACTGAGCGTATAGGACCGGTAACCACACTCGCCATGGCTTGCCGTTTCATTCAGGTAGAGAGAAACGCTGACGGACGATTTCGTCAGGTTGGCAATCCGGATAATCGTTTCCCTTCCCTTGGGAGAATAAGACAGGACCCGGTTGGCACAGGGATCCGCCCCCGAGCCACTGCCGCTGCTCACCGGCGCAGAGGTCGATGTCAACGTAACGTCCAGGGTGGGCAGGGAGACCGGTGTATCGGTCGGCAGGGGTGTCAGGGTGGCTGTGTTCGTAGGCGGCAGGGGGGTGGCTGTCGGGATGGCGGCCTGAGTCTCGGCGACCATGGTAAAGGCGGCCGCCACAGCAGTGGACTGAACGTCGGCTGCATTCATGGTCGGGACGGGCTCCGCGCCGCAGGCGCTGACGACCATCACGAGGAGGAACAGGATTGGAAGGATTTTATGTGTTTTCATGTATTTATACTCCAGAGTTAGCAATTGGGATAACAGCCCCCCAGGGCAACGATCTTGTCATTTCGCACAACGATCTTCCACTGTCCCTCCTGGATCTGGAAGCCGCCAAAGACTTTGAAATCCTTTTGGCCGTCCACGAAGGCACCGGCACTATAGAAACCCACCGGGCCGGAGGAGAGATCGGTCAGATAACCGCACTCGCCCAATGCCGTCTCAACATATAGGGACAACACCAGCGTTCCCTGGGGCCGCGTCTCGTTGGAGATCGTAAAACTGGCGGTCGGAACCTTCCAGGCGGTCAGAGGCTTACTGCAGTTTTCTTCGGTAGGCGAGGAGGCCTGCTGCTGCGGCGCGGCGGTGGGCGGCACGGTCGCCGTCGCCAGAGCCGGATCCACCGTCGGTGATGGCAGGGATGTAAGTGTGGCAGGAGGCGTTGGGCTTGCCGTCTGGGTGGGTGGGACCGCTGTGCTGGTTGGAATGGTTTCCTGGGTCTGGGCAACCATGGTGAATGCCGCTGCCTCTGCGGTGTGCTGTACATCCAGGGGATTGGCGGTGGGGGCCGCCTGGGGCGCGCAGGCGCTCGCCACGAGGACGAGGAGCAGTCCCAGGCACATTGCAGTTCGTCTCATAGAATTGGGTTTCCTCATTGGTTTTGAT
>DATAKV010000604.1:0-8538 GCA_036261375.1 Anaerolineales bacterium | reverse complement strand
GGGAAGGACCGCTCCCACTCGCTGCATGTAGGAACGGTACCGGTCGCCAAATTGTTCCAGCATCAGCCGCTCCTCCTCCCGGACGCGCAGGACATAGAAGGGGATGAAGACCAGCAGGTTGAGGAACCCGGCGATCCAGTTCTGGAGCAGCAGGGGCTGGGCAAGTACCCACAGCCACTGGGAAGCATACATCGGGTGGCGGATATGAGCATAGATACCGCGTGTGATCAACTCGTGTTTCTCACGGATCTCCAGGGTAGGAGACCAGTTCAGCCCGAGGTCGGCGTGCGCCCGCCAAAAAACAAAGACCGCCCCGGCAATCAAGACCACACCCAGCCATCCTGCCCAGGCAGGGAGCGTGTAATCAGCAAAATCCAGCCAATCTGATGCACCATAGATGATAGGGACAAAGAACATGGCCAGTGAGAGCAGGCCCAGCAGGGTCTTCTCCTGGCCGGTCACGCGCCGCTCGCTCATCTTTTCGAGCTTGCGCTTTTTGTTCAACGGTATGCGGATAATAATCTCAATAAGAATAGCCGCAAAGTAGATGGCGGTGAAAATATCCATAATTCCTTCTTCCAGAGGTTTAGGCGATCAAGCGTCCGCTTTCTCGACGACGACCGTGGCTTCGGTGAGCAAGGCGGCAATCGCCCCGATCGCCGCCAGCTGCGGGGCGATCAGGACCCCGACGACGCCAAAGGTCATCGGGATTTCCATGACGGTCTTCCCTTCCTTGTCCTTGATAATGATGCGGCGGATGGTCCCTTCGTGGATCAATTCCTTGATCTTGGCGATCAGTTTTTCACCTTCCACGCGGAATTCTTCGGTTTTGAACTTTTGTTCAGTCATTGTTTCTTCCTTTTTTAAGAGTATACACTTTACTCTACGTTCGTTAGTTATTCAGGTTGCAGTTCACCAGGATCCGGTAGAGTTCGAGATTCGAAGAGACTATTGATCAAACCACTTTTCTTCCAGCGGAGCCCATTCATTCGATTGATCAGCACGGTCCTTCCAGTTTTCCTTGCCGCTCCACTCCTCGATCCGGATCGCATAGACAGATGTGGCCCGCAGCTCTTTATCGGTGATCGCTCGGAACTCCTTTCCGGGAGTCATAAGGGGGAAGTATTTCCGGATCAGGCCATGCAGGGCCTGCCGCGCTTCCTCCGGATCGCTGACCAGATGGGCAGTTCCGAAGACGATGACACTGCGATACTGCAGGGAAAACTCGAGCGCCACGTTGCTGGGCAGGAGTTTTCCCATCTCACTTGCTTCGAAACAGACCATCGGGTTGTTCTCCATATTTGAGCGGATCCGCCCCGCGACGTTGGAGTGAAAGATGATCCGGTGCTGTTCTTCATCGAACCAGAAGGTTGTCGGGTTCAGGAACGGCTGACCCTCCCGTGCGGATGCGATGTGTCCCACCTGAGCCTTATGCAGGAAGGCCCGGATCCAGGCATCATCGCGTTTATATTCAGGCAGCCGCTGGAATGCTGTGGGGGATTGATGTGTATAGTCGCGTGGCATGTTATTTCAAGGACCATTTATAGAGCTGGAGCTGAAGAAGAACCGTCACTACCCCAAAGAGGGCCGAGACTGGCCAGTTGAAGAGAAACGTCCCCCGGGACAGGGCTTGCAGGAGAAAAAAGATTCCCGCTCCAGACATCAACCCGCCGATCAGGGCGACCTCCACAGCCTGGTAATAAGAGACGCTGTTTGTTTTGTACTTTGAAGGTAATGTACTGGTCTTCCAGCGGAAAGCACTTGCCAGCTCGGGGCTCTGTTGGACCATGAAATCCTTGAGTTGGTTCATCGCCAGCATGGATTCATGCCAGGCGGCCCGCAGTCGTGCCAGCTGCATGATCGTGGATATACCAAGCAGGGTCAACAGGAGAAACAACCCGCTGAACATAATGCTTACGGTCGGGTCGAAGGAACCGGACATGAAAAATTGTGTTCCGAACAAGGCCGCGATCAAGGATCCAACCGCGATCAAATAAAACGATGAAACCCGCGCCCGGTCTTCATTTGCCTGGTTCGCCGTCTGCGCGATGTAGTTGTATTCCGCGGCGAGGAGTTCATCCAGTTCCACAGGTGTAGGGGAAGGGTTTTCTACCATAGAGCTATTATATCCCCGCGGGGAAATCCTTTTTCAATCAGCCGGATTATTTCCTTGAAGCATACGTTTGCGGGCTGGCAGGCTCAGGGCCAGGTAGCACAGGCTGAGGATCAGGCCGAGAATCAGGCAGCCGATCCACAGGGTGGTGCTGCCGAGCTGTTCGTACACCCACCCACCGGCAAGCGGCCCAATGAAATAGGATAGTCCCCAGGCGGCGCCAAAGATGCCCTGGTAAAGACCGCGCAAGCGGACGGGTGACAGGTCGGCTATGATGGCCGGGGAGACAGAAGTCGCTGCGATCTCACCCAGGGTCCAGAGGGCGACACTCATGGCAAAAAGCGGCAGGCTGGTCGCCAGGGCAGTAAATCCGAAGCCGGCTCCCAGCAGCACGGCAGAAATGGCAACCGTTTCGAAGCGCGGCCACTTTGCCGCCATATTGCTGACCGGGATGGTCACCAGGATGATGAGGAAGCCGTTCACGGCAATGGCAGCCCCGTAGTCCCGGGGACCGAGTCCATGCGATTGCATGTCCAGCGGCAGGGTGACGTTACCCTGCATATAGATGACCCCAAAGAATAACGTGATCAGGGAAAAGATCAGCAGGATCGGTTCACGCCTGAGCTGGGTGATCCGCTCGCTCACAGGTGAATGTGATGCGTGATGATCTTCTGCCGGGCGTGTTTCGCGGATGCCGAAGAACACGATCAAGCCAAAGATGGCGGTAGTCAACGCGTCGGCGACGAACAGGATCAGGTAGTTGTAGCTGGCCATCAGTCCCGCGAGAAGCGGAGCCACCGCCGCACCCAGGTTGATAGCCCAATAGTTGTACCCGTAGGCTCGCGTCCGCGATTCGGGTGGGACCAGGTCGGCAATCGCCGCGCCGACAGCCGGCCGGTAGAGATCCATGAAGAAGCCCACGATGAGTGTCGCGGCCGATATCAGGAAAAGGTCGCGGGCAAGCCCCAGCATGATCATGAAAACGGGTGTGACGAAAAAGCTCATCAGCATGACCGGGCGACGGCCCAATCGGTCGGTCAATTCTCCGCCGCCCAGCTGGGCCAGGAATGAACCCGCGCCGAAGAGCGAAACGATCAACGCGGCGCGTCCCACCGGGATGGCGCGCTGGGCAGTCAAATAAAGTGTCAGAAAAGGGATGACAAAACCGCCCAGCCGGTTGACGAGGGTCCCGGTCCAGATCAGCCAGAACGTGGGCGGCAGGCCTTCTGTGAGTGCGGCGATCCTGTTCTGTTTCATGAATACCTTCGGGTGTCAAAAGTATAACAGATGTTCTATAAATCAAAAGAGTCCCGTAAAGAGACTCTTTTTGGAATGAAGAAAGCTACAACACGAGTATCAGACTGAGAACGCCCATTCACCGGATCGCATGACCGGTTCGGTGCTGCCATCCACACAGATACCGTCGATATTCAGCTCAGCGGAGCCGATCATAAAATCGACATGGATCAGGCTCTTGTTGCCGCCCTGAGCCGCGAACTCCTCTTCAGTCATATTTTCACCATTCTGGAAGGAGATCCGGTATGCATTGCCCAGGGCAAGATGGCAGGCTGCATTTTCATCGAACAGTGTATTGTAGAACAGGACTCCACTCTGGCTGATGGGCGAGCTGTGCGGCACGAGTGCAACCTCGCCAAGACGGGAGGCGTTTTCATCGGTTTCGAGGAGCTTGCACAGATCGGCCTCTCCATTTTTGGCGGATACTTCAACCGCACGGCCATTCTCAAACCGGAGGCGAATCCCCTCAATTGAGATACCCATTAAATTCAGTGGCAGGCTGGCCGTCACGATCCCATCGACCCGATCCTTGTGCGGGGCGACAAACACTTCCTCGGTGGGGATGTTCACCGTGCCTGTAATGCCATTTTTAAAGGACTCCTGCGCGCCTGACCAGTTCTGGGCTTCAGGCAGCCCGATCCTCAGGTCTGTACCAGGAGCCCTGTAGTGCAGGCCGGTGTAGCGTTTGGTATTCAAGTAATCCTTGTATTTGACCAGTTTTTCGATATGCTCCTCCCAGGCCCGCACGGGGTCAGGAGCATCGATACGGCAGGCCTTGAAGATCGCTTCCCAAAGCTTTTCCACGGCCTGGTCTCCTGTAAGGGCAGGAAACACCTTCTTCGCCCAGGTGGGTATTGCGGCTGCCGCAACACACCAGTTTGACATATTTTCGTACTTTCTGAGCGGCTCCCAGACCTTTTGCATCAGGGTTGTCCGGCTGGCAGCCAACCGGTCGGGATCGATTCCTGAGAATAAGTCTGGATCGATGGCCGCGATGGCGAGCTCCGCCTGCCCATTCTTTTTGTATTCTTCCAGGCGCGGCAAAATCCAATCCGGAAGCTCGGTCAATGTTTCAGGATCGGCGAGCTGCAGGCGGAGCCGGTTGACCTGCTCGTCGGACCAGAGGACATCCACATATCGCGCTCCAGCTTTGTAGGCGCTTTCGACCACTTTGCGCACAAAATCAACCGTTTCGATCGGCGCCCGGATGGATAGGCGCTGATCGTTCCGCAGATTTAAGCCCACTTTTACGACAACATCCGCATACTTCTGTAGCGATTGTGAGAATTCAAGTTCGTTCATCCCTGCCTCCACACCCGGTTATGAGTTTACTTTTGACAGTATAGCAACTGAAAGGTGAAAATACAACAATTTTGTTTCCAAATAAAAATCCCACCTTTGGAATGGTGGGATTCTGATTGAGCATGGAACTCGTTTAAGCGTCGAAAGCCCATTCGCCCTGACGCATGATCGGTTCGACAGAGCCGTTTTCGGTGATGCCGTCAATGTCCATTTGCGGGGAACCGATCATGAAGTCGACGTGGTTGAGGCTGGTGTTGCCGCCTGCCGCATTGAACTCCTCGTCGTTCAGCTCCTCGCCGCCGATCAGGGTAAAGCGGTAGGCGCGCCCGATGGCGATGTGACAGGATGCATTCTCGTCGAAAAGCGTGTTGTAGAACAGGTGACCACGCCGGGCGATGGGGGAGCTGGCCGGGACCAGCGCGACCTCGCCCAGGCGGGTGGACCCCTCGTCGGTATTCACCAGCTTCTGCAGGATGGCCTCGTTCTTCTTCGCGTTGACCTTGACAATCCGCCCGTTTTCGAACGTGACACTGAAATCCTCGATCAGACTGCCACCGTAGCTGAGCGGGAAGGTGGCGGCCACGGTCCCTTCGGCCCGGTGGCGGTCGGGAAGGGTGAAGACCTCCTCGGTCGGCATGTTGGCAGTAAAGACCACGCCATTCTCCGCCAGCGACTGGGCACTGATCCATTTGTGACCGCGCGGCAAGCCAAGGGTGAAATCCGTGTTTTCCGATTTATAGTGCAGGGAGTCATACTTCTTGGCCTGCAGATAATCGGCCCGCTTGCGCAGATTCTTGATGTGCTCCTGCCAGGCAGCGACCGGGTCCGACTCGGTGGCGCGCGTCGTTTCGAAGATGGCCTGCCACAGCTTGGCCTGCGCTTCGTCCTCCGGCAGGTCGGGAAAGATCTTCTTTGCCCAGGCAGGTGCAGCGGAGGCAACCACACACCAGTTGATCGCATTACGGCTGACCTGGATGCCGATCTCCTCATAATTCTGCAGGTGGGATTTTTGCATGGCGCCGATGCGCTCGGAATCCAGCCCGCTCAGGGCATCGGGATTGTTGGCGTAAATGGAAAGCAGCGCGTCGCCGTTGCGGATGATATCCATCAGGCCGCTGACGTGCCATTTGGGATATTCCACAAAGGAATCGGCGGGCGCATTCTGCAGGCGGATACGGAGCATCTCCTCGTCGCCCCAGATCACGTCTACGAAACGGGCCCCGGCTGCATAGGCGGCCTTTGCCACTTCATGGACCAATGGCCGTCCCGCGGGTGGGACGCCGCGCGCCGTAGCGTTGGTGATGATCAGCCGCTGTCCCTCCCGTAAATTTAATCCGACCCTGACGATCGCTTCCGCGTACTTTCGAAGAGTTTCCTGGTGCTGTTCCTGTGAAGTCATGAAAAATGCCTCCGCACGATTTTTCACAAGTATAGCATGAAGATTTTTGGAGAGGGTTTGCAGGACGAGACATAAAACCAATCACCCCTGGAAGCTCCAGGGGTGTTAATGGATGCAAACGCCTATCCATCAGCGTGCAAGATAGCCGCCATCTGCTTCGACGTAGCTCCCCGTCACAAAGGAGGCTTTATCAGAGCTGAGCCAGATCACCAGTTCGGCGATCTCTTCCGGCTTGCCCAACCGGCCAATGGGATGGGCTGCCACAAGCGCCTGTTCAACATTTTCATCCGCTGTGGAGCCTTCGATCATGGGGGTCTGGATGAAGGCAGGAGCAACGGCGTTGACACGTATGCCCTCTTTACTGTATTCCAAAGCCGCCGTTCGGGTGAGCCCGACGACGCCATGCTTTGCACTCACATAGGCAGCGGCCCCTGGGAAACCCACCTGGCCCAGAATGGAGGCCATATTGACGATGGAGCCTCCGCCGTTCTTCAGCATTGCATCGATCTCATACTTCATGCAATAAAACACACCCGAAAGATTTATATCTATCGTCAGCTTCCAACCATCGATAGACAGCTGGGCAGTTGGGTTCTGCTCTCCGCCGATGCCGGCGTTATTGCAGGCATAGTCCAGGCGCCCGAAGGCTGAGACCGCTTCCTCGACCAATCTCCGGCAGTCCTCCGGATTCGACACATCGGCGTGCACGTAGCGTGCTTCTCCGCCTGCGCTTTTAATCGCACCCACGGTTTCCTGGCCGCCTGTATCATTCACATCTGAGACCACCACCCTGGCGCCATGGTTTGCGTATAGCAGAGCAATGCTCTCTCCAATGCCAGATGCAGCCCCTGTAACCAGGCAAACTTTTCCCTCAAAATCGTTCATTTGAACTCCTTCCTGTTGTTCTTATCCTCTCTTAACGGGGAATGTACAACTTTGTTAGATAAACTCGAATCAACCCCAAAGTCAAGTCCGTGTGTTATATACTACGTCCGAAAGCAGCCCATTGCAGGAGTCGTCCATGCTCACCATAGAAATGATCAATACAAACAATAAGCCACAGGTCAAGCGCTTTGTAGATTTTCCATACCGACTTTACCGGGACTGCCCGCAGTGGGTCCCGCCGTTATATATCGACGCTTACCTGCCGCTCAACAGAAAAAAACATCCCTTTTTCGAACACTCGGAGGCCGATTTTTTTCTTGCCATCCGAGATGGGGAAGTGGTGGGCCGCATCTGTGCCGCCAATAACAAACTGTTCAACGATTACCACAGGACCAAAAAGGCACATTTCTATGGGTTCGAGACCGTCAATGACCCGGAGGTGGCGAGCTGTCTGTTCGAGGCTGTATCTGGCTGGGCCAGAGAGCGCGGGCTGGATACGGTGATCGGTCCGAAAGGCCTGTCCCCATTCGATGGATATGGCATCCTGGTGGAGGGATTCGAGCACCGCCAGATGATGACGATGATGAACTACAACTATGATTACTATCCCAAACTCATGGAAGCCCTTGGCTTTGAAAAAGAGGTCGATTTCGTATCTTGTTATCTGCCTGCTGATTCCTTTAAGGTTCCAGACAGAGTCGAGCGTATAGCCAAACGGGTCTTGGAGCGAGGTGATCTGTGGGTCAAACAATTCAAGAGCAAGCGAGAATTAGTCCAGTGGGCTCCGAGGATCGGCTATACCTACAACAAAGCATTCATTCACAACTGGGAGTATTACCCGTTCACCGAGGGGGATGTGAAATATGCCGTGGATAATGTCTTTATGATCGCCGACCGGCGTCTGATCAAACTGATCATGTATAAGGATGATATTGTCGGCTTCCTCTTTGCCTTCCCGGATGTTTCGGCAGCCCTTCAACGTGCCAAGGGACGCCTTTTACCATTCGGGATTGTCGACATCCTGCTTGAAATGAAGCGCACCAGGACCGTTTCAGGGAATGGTATGGGTGTTTTGCCAGAGTTCCAGGGCAAGGGTGGGAATGCGTTACTCTATTATGAAATGGGCAAAACAGTATTCGGATTCAACAAGTTCGAGCACGTGGAGATGACCCAGGTCGCCGAGACCACGCGCCAGATGCGGGCAGATCTCAAGAACTTGAATGGGGTGGAGTATAAAAACCATCGAGTCTATCGGAGATCAGTATAGAGTTGAAGGTTACAGGCCACAGGTTGAAGGGCGTGATTGAAATGAGTCATCCGCTAGAGTTCCTGCCCCTGCGTGTTCGGAAACAGTTATTCTTCACGTTCCTCTTTCTGACCCTGGTCCTGTTTGCCGTTTTCAGGGTGCTGGACCAGCCGCTACGGACCGATGCCGCGCCGAACGGTATCGTCTCGTTCGAGCTGGCCGGAGATGCGCGGACAGCCCACCTTATCACCGATTCATGGAAACAAATGAGCCTGCTGCTCAGCGCGACCGGCGCTC
>DATAKV010000594.1:0-2209 GCA_036261375.1 Anaerolineales bacterium | reverse complement strand
GGGATCGAATCGACATCCTTGAAGATGGGACTGCGTCCTAAGTCATCCACCAGGCGGTCGTAGATGCGGCCGGTAATGTCGGCGCTGTCCGAGCGGCGGTAGGAGAGAAAGATCGGCCCAACCACCTCATGGACCGCAGCAGACGCAGTGGAGGACAGCCCCGTACGCCTGCCGGCCGCTCCCTGCCGTCGCCAGGCGGCCCCGATCCCCACTAGCGCGAGAAGCACAGCAGCGATCCACCCCCAGCCCAGGGACTGCAGCCGCCCGAGCAGGGTGACCTGGACATCGATGTCAGATTTGTAACTCTCCACTTCCCGCCATGAGTCTGACTCCTGGTACCGGATCAGCCGGTATAACACGAGGGTCAGCTGCTGCGGACCTCCCTTTTTAGCCGTCACATACCAGGCCCAGCGCGTGGTCTCGATGGTGCTGATCAGTTGCACCGGATCATCGTGGATGGGGCGGATGATAAACGCCTCCACATCCGCGGGCAGGAGCTCTGCCTTCATCTGCGGCGTGATCTCCACAATGCCCACGACCACCTCACCGGATTCTTCGACCTCCCGGGCTAGCTCTGGCTCTGAAATAGACGGGTTTAGCCGAAGCTCGATGGTGATGGGTTTTCCCACCTCCATCTCAGACGGATCGTTGTAGGCAATACTGGCCGGGATCGACTGCTCAAGCATCGTATCGATCAACTCGAAGTCACCGCCGCCGGTCATGGGGATCAAAATGGGGCTGCCGAAGACGATCGATGTAGGCACAGCCACGGGCACACACCCACCCGGGCAATCGGTGACCAGCGGGTAGGCGCTGTTGACATTCTGCCCCAGCAGCAGAACAGCGGATGCGATCAAGACCATCGCTGCGAGTCCCAGGATGGCTGCGATCTTCGCAATGTTCCAGGCCTTGCCCATGGTCCTCTCCTCACTCTTCGACGAACCGCAGACGACGAGTTAATTATAATCTCCACTCACCAACCGGAACATCTGCCTATTGAAGTGCTTGGAGCGCTTCCTCATACGATTCATACGCATCGGTTTCCATGAGCAGCATGCCCGGGCTGAGCTCGGCCGGATCCAGGCCTTCCATTAAAATTCCCGCATAATCTCCCACGGTCACCTGGTCGCGCACAACGTTGGCGATCAGCAGGGTAAGGACATTGGCGCTCACAGCCTGCCCCTGTGGACCCAGGATCTCCACGCTGGCATTGGGTGTCAGGGTTCCGTGTGCCACCTGGCCTTCGAGCAGTGTGCCTCGACCCACAATGTTGGAGATCCGGTCGACCCGCATCAGGAACGGTAGGTCGGCAGCGGGGGCCTGCGTGGAGGTTACGGTGACGGTCACGCTTCCATCCGGCGTTAATGCAGGATCGCTGGTACCTACCGGAGTAGCGCCAGACGCTGCCGGCTCGTCTGTTGGAGGAAGCTCCGTCGGGGACACAGGTTGGCCCGCGGGTGGAAGGGGAGGGGCAGAAACAGCTGTCGCCTGCTGGTCCGGGATGAGCGGAGTGGATGTCTCACCCCCGCAGGCGCTCACGAGGAACGTGCATAGGATCGCCATCACCCCCTGGATTACATACCGGTACATCATCTTTTGCTCCTTGTACAGTTTTACTACCATTAATTTCGCGAAGAAGCTGTCGATGCAGGACAGGGGTCCAGTATAGACCCGAATTCAATTCGTTTCAAGCTATTGTTATTGGCAGTGGGAAAGGTGAAAGAGCCTATTTGTCCCCGCTGGAGTCGCCGCTCCAGTTCAGCATTTCCCTGGCCAGATAGCCGATAGCCAGCAGCGGCAGGCCGAAGTAGATCAGCGTTTCCTGGTCCGGACTGCGGATGAACATATAACGGATGACCACGAAGAGCAGCACCAGGATCGTCAGCAGGTACAGCGCCGCCACCACGCGCTGAATAGCTGCCGGGGGCGAAGTCCTCCGGCGGATCGGACGGTTGGGAGAGGTCTCCTCCAGCGGCGCTTCGGGTTCCGGGAAAGGCAGCGGTTCCGGCTCCCGGATAAGGGGTGGCTCGGCCGCCTGAGGCAGTCGCCTGCGGATGGACTCCTTCAATTCAGGCCGGGGAGGCTCTCGTTCCCAGCCCCGTTCCTGTGGATCATATTCGTTCATATCGCGCAAATAACACCTGTCCCGTTGTTTTGTTTCGTTTCGAAAGAACCTAAGGGTTTCGCAAACCCTTAGGTTCTCCTTCCT
>DATAKV010000590.1:0-3821 GCA_036261375.1 Anaerolineales bacterium | reverse complement strand
GGTCCTCCCTCGATGATGAAGTGCCTGCCTTCGAAGGGAATCCGATCGGTGATGATCTTGCCGCCCCATTGGGGACCGGAATCGAGCAATGTTACGTGCACATTGGGGATCTTCTTGTACGCGTAATAGGCAGCAGAGAGTCCGGCGATGCCACCGCCAATAACGACCAGGTGATTCATAGCCAGCCCTCTTCTTTCACTTTCGTGTGTATCACCTGGGCAAGACCCTCGATCATGGGCGGCGCCGTGTTGAGCATCTCGATGCGCTCGAGATGAACGCCGAGGGAGTTGGCAAGATTCCTGTAGACGATGTCGATATCGTATAGGATCTCCACATGCTCACAGACAAAACCAATGGGACAGAGCAGCATATGCTTCCTGCCCTCTGAAACAAGGCGCTCGATGACCTCGCCTGCATCGGGTCCCAGCCAGGGGATGGTGGAGAGGGCTGCAGATTGATATGCACATTCGTATGGCTGGGATCCCAGCTGCTCCATCACGGCAGAGACCGTTTCTCGCAGCTGGGATGGGTAAGGGTCATTCCACTCAAGTATTTTTTCAGGCAGGCTGTGCGCCGTGAAAATCACCGGGACTTCCCTGCGTACCTCTTCTGGAAAGCGTTCCAGTGCCTCACGTACACGGCTGGCAAGCGCCTGGATATAACCGGGCTGCAGGTGCCAGTTTTCGATGCGAGCAAACTCGATCGGTGAATTGGCTTCCTCCAGCCGCTGGTAGTATGCACCGATGCTCATACGGGAATAGTGGGGAGCCATCACAATGCCAACCGCCCGCTCGATACCCTGCTCGTGCATGTCCGCCAGCACGTCCTTGATATAGGGATGCCAGTGACGCATACCCACAAAAGCCTTATACGTGCTACCGTTCGTATTCAAAGCATTTTCAAGCGCATCCGCCTGTGACTGGGTCTGTTCAAGAATGGGTGACCGACCGCCGATCTCTCGATAGCGCTCACGCACTTCGTGGATGATCTCCGGGGAGGTGGGGCGGTACCCGCGCACATTCAGCAGGTATGGCTCGACCTCCTCGAGATTGTTGGGCCCGCCGTAGGCCATGACCAGCACACCGATCACAGGGCCGTTTCCTCGACCCGGCTGTATTCATGCACCATATCCACCACTGCTTTCACGTGATCAACAGGAGTGTGCTGCAAAATTCCATGTCCCAGGTTGAAAATATGACCGGGTCTGCCGTTTGCGCGGCGCAGCACATCGTGGACGCGCCGCTTGAGTTCCGGCAGAGGTGCGAACAAGGCTGCAGGATCCAGGTTCCCCTGCACGGCGACATGGTCCCCAAGCAGGGACCAGCCATCGTCCAGCGGGATGCGCCAGTCCAGCCCGATGACATCGCCGCCGGCCCGCTTCATCGACGGCAGCAGCGTGGTGGTGTTCGTCCCAAAATGGATCACAGGTACACCTGTCTGTTCAGCCGCAGCCAGCACCTTCTGTGAGTAAGGCAAAGCGAACGTCTCATAATCGGATGGGCTCAACGCGCCGGCCCACGAGTCAAAGACCTGTACCGCCTGTGCTCCGGCGCGGATCTGGGATGTCAGGTAATCGCCGAAGACATCTGCAAGCCGGTCCATCAGCGCTTGGAATACATCGGGCGCAGAATACATCATCGTCTTGGTCTTGAGAAATTCGCGCGAAGAGCCGCCCTCAATGATATAGGATGCGACTGTGAACGGTGCTCCACAAAAGCCGATCAGCGGCGTTCCACTCAGCTCCCTGCGCAGGATGCGGATCGCTTCCATGACATAGCCAAGGTCTGTTTCTGCATCCACCGGTTTCAGCGCCCGGACGTCCTCCATCGTGCGGACAGGATTCTGCAGCATGGGACCTTCGCCCTTCGCAAACTCCAGCCCCACACCCAACGGGATCACTGGCAGCAGAATATCGGCGAAGAGGATCGCCGCATCCACACCAAAGGCACGGACGGGTTGAAGGGTTACTTCGGCAGCGAGCTCCGGCCGGTAACAGATCTCGATCAGGGAATATTTCTCGCGGATGGCGCGGTACTCGGGCATGTAGCGTCCCGCCTGGCGCATGAACCAGACCGGCGTGGTATCCACAGGTTTGCGCTGGCAGGCTTGTAAAAAACGACTGTTCATTTCCATAAGGCAAGGGTCTCTTCGGCAGGGTGATAAATGGCAGTATGCAGGGGTGTATCGCGCAGCGTGTAACGACGCGCTTCGGTATCGCGCAGCGCGTTGACCAGGTCCGAAAAGCGGGCCAGATCATCGGTTTCGTACACCACCACAAACTCCTGGTTTTGCAAACCAAAGGAATACAGGAGCAGCTGGCTGATCTCGTCGTATTGTTTGCCGATGCGGATATGCTCGTTCATCATTCCCTGGCGAGCCTCGCGGCCCATCAGGTACCATTCCGTTGTTTTCGAGAACGGATAAATGACAAGATAGGTCCTGCGTTCTGCCGAGAAGGGGTCGATCTCCTGCTTGGAGCGCGCCTTCGAATACTGGGATGGGCGCGTGAAGCCCCACAGGGAGTCCTTTTGCTCGATCAGGTGACGGTAGGGCGTCAGCGACTTTGCGAATTTTTCAAAGAAAGCAGCAGCGTCCCGGTTGTCATTCACTTCGATGGCCGACCAGACGACCATATCCACATCATGTTCGGTACCCTGGAAGATATCCACCTTCCGGGCAGCATCACAGAGTGCGGTCAGCCAGTTCTTTTGGAATTCTGCACGCTGCTCAGCACTCGCAGACCAGTAAGCATTCTTGAAGGAAAACAGCGAGAAGTGATTCAACGTGCGCACAGAGGGTTCGGTCGTCTCCGTGGTCATTTACGCTCCTTTGGGAATATATAAACAGGCAGGATCGGATTCCAGGTAATCTCCGGTAATGCCATAAGCCCGCCCGCGCTGGCCGCCGCACACATCGCGATATTCGCAGATACCGCAGCGTCCCTTGATCTTGTCGGGAGAGCGCAGGTCGGTAAAGATCTTCGAAAGCCGGTACACATCGACCACATCATCGCTGCGGACGTTGCCGGCCGTGACCGGCAGGAAACCCGAGGGCTGGATATCCCCCACATGGGAGATGAACAGGAAGCCGTTGCCGTCATTGACGCCGCGCGTCGGGCGGTTGAGTCCGTCAGCATACTGAAAGCCGGCGCCCTGGAAAGTGACAGGTTTGTCGCTGCCCTGCTCCAAGCGCTTGCGCTCGATCGCCACCCGGCGGTACATCGGCGCAGCCGTGGACTTGATATCAAAGGGAGCATTTTTGGAGAGGTCATATAACCAGTTGAAAACGCGCTCATGCTCTTCGGGCGAGATCATGTTGCTGGCCTGTGCACGTCCGGTGGGGACAAGGAAGAACAGCGACCACTGCACCGCGCCAACTTCCTGCAGGAACGGGATCATTTCATCCAGGATATCGACATTGTGTTTGGCAACCGTGGTATTCACCTGCACGCTCAGCCCGATCGACTGGGCGCGGTGCAGGATATTCATGGTGCGCTGCCAGGAGCCTTTTACCTGCCGGAAACTGTCATGGATCTGCGGCACAGGTGCATCGAGCGAGAGAGCGATCCGTCGAATGCCTGCCTCGCGTACCTTTTCCAGCCGGGCTGTGGTGGGCAGTGCGGTAGCCGTCGGCGTCAGGGAGCAGCGCAGTCCTTTTTCGGTGGCATACGCGATCAGCTCATGCAGATCCCTGCGCATCATCGGGTCGCCACCGGTGAAGACCAGGATCGGCGAGCCGAATTCCGCCAGGCGGTCGATCAGGCGCAGGGCTTCGGCTGTGTTCAATTCGTTTGGATCCGGGGTATGCATCGCATCCGCACG
>DATAKV010000581.1:0-7706 GCA_036261375.1 Anaerolineales bacterium | reverse complement strand
CCGGAAACGATGGATTAAGTAGATGGCCAGGGCAAACATAACAATGGCATTCGCCTGGTGGATGAGGGCGATCCAGAGGTTGACAAACGACAGAACGGTTAATATGCCCAGCACAATTTGCAGGGCAATAATAGCCACCAGCCATTTGAGGCCGTTCTGAATATCAGCAGGGTAGTTTTGCTTCTTCACCACCCAGAACACGTAGGGGACCATGATAATCCCCAGCCAGGCGAACCAGCGGTGGATGAAGACAATTGTCTGCGGGGATTCAAAGATGTTGACCCATGAATTGAACAGGCTCGGCGGGACCAGCTCACCAAACATTTGAGGCCAGGTGTTCGAGACATGACCCGCCTTCAATCCTGCTGTAAATCCGCCATACGTGATCTGGATCAGCAGGACGATAAAAGAGATACATGCGAGTTTCGAAGGCAATGACCATGGCGCTTTCTTACCTGCTTTAGGGAATCCAAAATAGTGGCCAAGCGCTGTCCACAGGGCGAGACCGAGCAGTGTTAAAGCTAACAGTAAATGGATCGTCAGGTTGAAGTGGCTGACAGAGGGCCGGTCCACCAGCCCGCTGGCGACCATGACCCAGCCGGCAAAGGCCTGGGAAATGAAGAGCATTCCCATCAAAAAGTAAATGCCGAATTCCTTGAAGGGGATCCTTTTTGTAAAAAGGAAATAGAAGACAGGAATGGCGTAGAACAACCCGGCAAAACGGGCGATGAAGCGGTGGAACCACTCGATGTAAAAAATGTACTTGTATTCCTCCAGATCCATGTTGAAATTGACCTGCTGGAATTCCGGGGTCTGCTGGTATTTTTCAAATTCCACCACCCAGGCCTGCTGCCCGATGGGCGGGACCGTCCCGCTGATTGGATTCCACTCGGTGATCGAGAGCCCTGAGCGCGTCAGGCGGACGAATCCCCCAAAAACAATAAGAAACGCCACGATGAAGGCAAAGGCGAAAAGCCAGATCATCACGGCGCGGTTGTGCGAAGTGCTGGTGATCTTCCAGCGAGTTTGATGCATGTTCTGTTCTCCAGAGTTGAAATCGCTGGCATTATAGCATCTGGAGAAATTTTTCACATGTGAGTTTCTTAAGGCGCCACAGGTGTGAGTGCATCCTGCACGGTCAATGTGTAATCGACTTGTTCGTTTTCCGTGTTTCGAACAAGGATGGAATAGTCTCCCTCGGTCGGGATGCTGAAATTGACAAGCCGGGTCACCCCCTGCGGGCTTTGCTGATCCACATAGGCGCGCTCGACGCCGGAGGGATCACGCACAATGATCAGTGCGCTCCCGAAGGGGCTGACATCCAGGGTGATCGTGACCGTGGCGGGTCCATCGCTGAAGGTCCATACACCTGCTTCATCAAAGTACAACGTTCCTTCCACGGTCTGGTTCAAGCGGATGTGGTTGCCGGTCGTTTGGGTACTGCTTGATGCGGGAGACGATGCCGAGGACGGGCTGATGTCAGCCGCAGCCGGGGTAAGCCATCTCTCGAGCAGGGGACTGGCGAGCAGGGCGGCAATGATCGTGCCGGTCAGTCCGATCAAAGCGACCACGATCATCGGGTCGAGGCGTTTTCTGTCATCCTTCGATTTTTTACGCATCTGTAACCTCCACATCGCAACTATAAAAGGAAGTCACAACGGTTTCCCCCGGTGATGGTTCAAAATGAGTCCTGAACGAAAATCCCCGCCCTTTGGTAGGGACGGGCGGGGATGGTTATCCGGATTGTAACTGCATCAACAACTGGCGATATTGCTCCGCGGAAGGCGGGTTCATCAACAGGATCTGGTTGATCGTGACGATCGCCTCTTCCTTGCGTCCCGCGCTCAGGAACGAATCGGCGATCGAGTCGAGCTGGACCACAGCGTCTTCGACGCGCCCCGCCTGCTGGTATTGCTGGGCAAGTGCTCGTTTCAGCATCAAATCGTCCGGCCGGTCCTGTAACAGCTCTTCGATGAACTTGACACCCTGCCCGTTCCGGCCGCTGGACTGCAGGTAGGTAAGATAGCTTTCCAGCTCGGCATTTGCCTGGGCGGGCTGTCCCAGCCTCAGGCTAATCTCGATCAGGTTCCTGCGTACACCCTCGTCGTCCGGACGCAGGGTGCGGATCTGCTCATAGACACGGACGGCCTGCTTCCAGTCCAGTTTTTGCATATCGATATCGGCCATGCGCTGCAGGATATGGACGTTCCAGCTGCGGTCGGCATTGGCCTGCTGGACGAAACGCAGTGCCCGCGTGTAGGTTTTGCGGGCATCATCCAGCTCGGCCAGCCGGTAGTGAATATCCGCCAGCTCGAGATATTCCCGGATGGCTTCGTCCACCTGGCCCTGGGCGACCAGCTGTTCGATCAGCCTGGAGCGCGTCACCATATCCATGGGTGCCAGCTGGACGACTCGCCGCAGCATCTTTGCCGACTGAGCTGCCTCGCCTCGGACACTATAGGCCTGTGCCACAGTGCTGAATTTCGCAATCGCTTCCTGGGTATGGTTCTCTCGAACGAGCAGATCGCCGATCAACGTATGAAGGGGGAGATAGGTCGGCGCGTACGTGACCGCCTCAAAGGCTTCCTCCATGGCGGTGCGCAGCTGCCCGGCGCGGGCCAGCTGGTGGATGTGATTGATGGCCTCCAGCACCTGGCTCGACTGCGCCTGCAGGATCACCTCGGCCAGCGGCATGGGCATGTCATCATCCTGCGATTTTGGCATTTGCTCGCGCGCCCGGTACAGGTGGTCGCGCCAGTTCTTGCGCATGAGCATTTCGTTGATGTTGTCGCACAGACGCCGGAGCGAGGCCTCGTCGGTCTGGGAGGCCTGCGCCTCGATCAGCGGCTCGTACATCTGGCTGATCTCCTCGGCTTGCTCGGCAGGGACCACCATTGAATCGGCAAGTCGCAATGCTTCAAGGTATTCGATCGAAGCAGTCCCGAGCCTGCCCAGCTTTTGTTGGATCTGCCCGAGGAGCAGGCGGGCCGCCAGGTTGAAATCGTTGTGCTTGACCGCATGCTGCAGATGGCGGACAGCCGACTCGAGCCGGTCACCATTGGATTTCAGCAGACCCAGGTCGAAATACAGCGCGGGATGGTTGAAGCCTGCCTCCAGCGCATGCTCCAGTTCCTCGGCTGCCAGGTTCTCGTTTCCCTTGGTCTGGGCATCGATCGCCTGGCCGAGATGAAGAACCACCTTGGTCTGTTCAGAGGACTGCATCGAGAGCTGGCCGGTGCCGCGCATGAGCGCCTGCAGCCCGCGCCGCGCCTGGACCGAAGCGCCGTCGTCGGTGGAATAATCGAAGAGGATCTCCGCCAGCCGGGTCAATGCCTTTTGACGCGCCTCGGAGATCGGGTCCAGACCCGAATCGGCCTGTTTCTTGGGCTGGTCCAGCTGCCTGACCTGCGCCATGGCAATAGGACCTGTCCCTCCCTTGGGCCGTAACGGTTTTGGCAGCAGCTGGCCAGAATGGAGCAGAGTTTGCGCCTGCTTTGCTTCCATGCTTTCGGGGTGGATCTTCAAGGCCCTGTTGACCAGCTCAACGGTTTTTTGCATGTTGCCTGTGCGCTGGACGAGACTGGCGACCGCGATGTATTCGGTCACAGCCTGTGCCTTGTGTCCCAGCTTTTCATGGGCGAGAGCCAGACGGGAGTGCGCCAGCACGTGCTCAGGGTCGAGAGTGGTGACGTGAACCCAGTTTTCCATCGCCTTATCGATGTCGCGCCGGTTGAGGAACAGATCGGCCGCCTTGAACGCTGCGTCGATGGCTTCCTTGAGATGGCCGGTCCGTTCGAGGAGCTGCGCCAGCTTTTCCATCGGCACCGGGTCGGTCGGAGTGACATGCGCGACGCGCCGGTAGATCTGCAGGGCTTCCTCGAAGTTCCCCTGCTGGTACAACGCCAAACCTAGACTGTTGAGTGCCTTGGGCTGGTCGGGGATCTCCTGCAGGGCCTGGCGATAGGCAACGGCCGCCTTACCCCATTCCTGGTCCCAGGCTGCGGAGTGGCCCTCGTTCATTGCTTTCTGGAAGATGTCTTCTCGTCCGGGCATGTGGGTATTATATCGTAGAGAAAAGTCCGAATTGCCCCTACAAAGGGTTCATTTCGATATTGATATGCGATAACGCTCGCGCCCAGGGATAACTAGGCCTCCAGCGCCTTCATATCTCCCCAGTTCTTCCCGTAACGGGCCTCGGTGGAGAGCGGAATGCTCAGAGGATAGGCATTGGTCATGGTTTCCTGTACAACCCGCGTCGTCTGCTTCAATTCCTTCTCGGGGCATTCCAGCACGAGCTCATCGTGTACCTGGAGAAGCATTTTGCCGTGCAGACCGGCTGCCTTGAGTGCCGGAGGAATCTTCAGCATGGCGATCTTCATGATATCTGCCGCGGTGCCCTGGATCGGGGCGTTGATCGCCTCCCGTTCCTCCCTGTTCTTGACCTGGACGTTCTGCTTGCTCTGCAGGGCCGGGAAGTAACGCCGGCGTCCCAGCAGCGTTTCGACATAACCCTGCTGTGCAGCCAGCCTGCGGATGCCATCCAGGTATTTCTTGATGCCCGGAAACTGCTTGAAATAGGCCTTGACGAAGTCCTCTGCCTCGGCGAGGGTCAGGTCTGTATAGCGGGTCAGCCCAAACACCGACATACCGTAGATCAGGCCAAAGTTGATTCCCTTGGCGCGGCGGCGCATCTGGCTTGTGACCTGGTCTGCCTCCACGCCGTAGACGGCCATCGCCGTTGTCGTATGAATATCCTGCCCGGCGCGGAACGCGGCCAGCATGGCTTCATCCTCGGCCATGTGGGCAACGATGCGCAGCTCGATCTGTGAGTAATCGACCGCTAACAGGACTTTATCCTTACCGGCGACGAAGCCGTTGCGGATGCGGCGTCCCTCCTCGGTGCGGATCGGAATATTCTGCAGATTCGGGTTCGAAGACGAGAGCCGCCCGGTCACCGCGCCGATCTGGCTGTAGGAGGTATGCACACAGCCGGTCTCTGAATTGAGCGCAGCCTGAAGGGCATCCACATACGTGGATTTGATCTTGGACAGCTCGCGGTGCTCCAGCACCCAATCGACCACTTCGTGTTTGCCGCGCAGCAGCTCGAGCACACCTGCCGACGTGGAATAATGTCCACTGGCGGTCTTGTTGCCGCGGTCGGGCGGCTCCAGTTTCAGCTGCTTGAAGAGCACATCCGAGAGCTGCTGGGTGGAGTTGATGTTAAACGGCTTGCCGACCGCCTCGTAGACCTGCTTTTCGATCTCGGCCATGCGCTTCTCGAGGCGTTCACCGGTTTGTTGGAAGAAGGGCAGGTCCAGGCCGATACCGGCCATCTCCATGTCGGCCAGGACGGGGGTCAGAGGTAGATCGATCTCTTCAAGGAGCTTTGTTCCATTGACCCGGCGCAGGTCGGCCTGCAGGATGGGCATCAGGCGCAGGGTGGTCTCGGCATCGGCAACCGCGTAGGGCGCCGCAGATTCGATCGCCACGTCGGCCATGCTGATCATCTTCTTGCCTTTGCCGATCAGCTCCTCGATGCGGGTCATCTCCTCGCCAAGCTTGACGAAAGCCAAATTCTTGAGCCCCAAATTGCGCGAGCCGGGATCCACGATGAATTCGGCCAGCATGGTGTCGAAGGTAAGCGGGGAGACGTGCAGTCCATTTTTCGCAAGCACAATATAATCGTACTTGGCGTTGTGGGCGATCTTGCCGATCTTTGGATTTGTCATCGGCCCACGCAAAGCCGACAGGACCTTTTTCAGCGGCAGGTTTGTCCCGGCGTTGTGGGCGACCGGGATGTAATACCCTTTGCCCTCTTTGACGGCCAGCGAGATGCCCACAATGTCGGCGCGCATTTCCTCCGTCGAGGTGGTCTCGGTATCGAAAGAGATCACCTCGGCATTGTTTAATGTGGCGACAAGGTCATCCAGCTTCTCGATTGTATCAACGATATGGACCCTGATATTCGATTCGGCCGTCCCCACTTTTGGCGCGTAGACAGGTGCCGCCTGCTCGGCGAACATGGAGAGCTGCTGTCCCGGTACAGGGACCGGCGTGACCGCGGCCGCCTCTTTTCCAGAGAGCCGCTGCAGAGTTTTGATCAGTGTGCGGAACTCCAGCTCTGTAAACAGGGCTTCGATCGATTCAAAGTCCAGGTCGTCTGCCCGGGCGTGCTCGAGATTGAAGCTGACGTTGATATCGGTCTTGATCTTTGCCAGCTCATAACTCATGTAGGCCTTGTCTTTGTTCTGCTCAAGCTTGGTCTTCCAGCGGTTCTCGACCTTTTCAATGTGGGCGTATATGTTGTCGAGCGTGCCGAATTTCTGGAGCAGAGAAATAGCCGTCTTTTCACCAATGCCGGGCACGCCAGGGATGTTATCGGACTTGTCGCCGACCAGCGCTTTATAATCCACCACCTGGTCCGGGCGGACACCCAGCTTGGCGATCACATCTTCATTCGTAACATAATTCTGGTCGTCGCCGGCGAGATAGACCGTGGTCCGCTCGTTGACCAACTGTAGCAGGTCGCGGTCGCCGGTGATGATCTTGACGCCCAGTCCCTGCTCGTTGGCGATGCGGGCAATGGAGCCGAGCACGTCGTCCGCTTCGAAGCCTTCCAGCTCCAGGCGCGGAATGTTGAAGGCATCCACCAGCTCACGGATGCGGGTAATCTGCGGGCTGAGATCATCCGGCATTTTGGCGCGGGTGCCTTTGTACTCCGGGAAGATCTGGTCGCGGAAAGTTTTGCCGGTATCGAATGCGACCGCGATATAGTCGGGTTTTTCCTGTTCGATGATGCGCATCAGCTCACGGGCGAACCCGTAGCTGCCTGCAGTTGGTTCCCCTTTGGATGTCTGCCAGCGCGTGCTGCTCCCGCCGGCGGTCAGGGCAAAATACATGCGGTATGCGAGTGCGTGTCCATCGATTAAGTAGAGGGTAGGGGGCATGTTTGAGTTCCGGTTGTCAGTTTGCAGTAATCAGTATTCTGTAGTTAGTGTTCTGTACCTATAAGTTAAATAGTAACGCGGAGTAATTATACTCCGCGTGCTTCATGTATTCACCGCGGCGATTTCGATTAGCGCGGCATGCTATTCCTCGGCTGGGAATAGCCCTGGCGTGTACGGGTCTGTTTGATGTAATCCTTGACCAACTGCGGGGGATGCGGCTGGGTCCCGCCCATGATCAAATAACCTGGCGCCCAGAAGTCTCCCGAGGGATTTTCTTTCTTGTAGCGGCTGAACTCAGCAAAAACCCTGTCCGAAGTCTGCTGGCGCATGATGCGCATGAGATACCCGGGCGAGGTGGACGGCGGCACATTGACGACCCACTGGACATATTCCGGACGCACCGCAAGATACTCCAGTCGCCAGGCAAAGGCGATACAGATCTGCGGCAGCCATTCCGACAAGCGATCCGAGATATCGCCGGTCAGAAAGTGGGAGCTGAAGCGCGGCACGAGAAGGCATGCATAGGTGATATGGTACATTCCTGCAGATACCGGCTCGAGCATTACGCGTCCTGCAACTTCCGTAATCGAATGCGGGCGGGTTTCATCCAGCTGGCCCGGCATGGGACGGCGTACCGGTGTCTCAGGCCGGCGGCGTGAATTCGATGGAAGGGTGGCATCCAGATCCTCAACTACATGCTCCACAGTTTCATCAAAATTCTGGTTCGTGACCGGCAGATCATCCACACGGACGGCGGGA
>DATAKV010000576.1:0-1764 GCA_036261375.1 Anaerolineales bacterium | reverse complement strand
CGCGAGTTCCTGGACCGTTACGTGATCTATGACGGCAGGCTCATCAGTGTGGAGCTGATCACCGCCATGCTCGAGGACTACTCCCGCCCGCGCCTGATGACCGGCCAGGAACGTGCCGGCTTTTTACAGGAATACTTCTATCACAGCGGCTGGCTCCCCTTCATTCCTACCCCGACGGCTACGATCACGCCGACGCTGACACCTATGACCATCCCGCCCCAACTGACCGCCACGCCTTCGCCGTAACTTTGGAGTCCGGCAGCTCGTGGTTGGAGGTTGGAACAGTTCATAAAGGATACGATGAGCTTTCCAGCTTCTTATTCTGCACAAGAAGGAATCTACCCATGACCATCTACGACATTTCCCTGACAATCTCTCCCACTCTTCCCACCTGGCCCGGCGACCCGGGCCTGGAACTGGTCCAATTCGAAGCCATGGACCAGGGCGCACATGTCAACGTGACGCGCATGAACTCCAGCGTCCATCTCGGCACGCACGTGGACGCGCCCCATCACTTCCTGAACGACGGGCGCACGGTCGAGAGCCTGCCGCTCGATGTGCTGACCGGCCCCTGTTATGTGATCCAGCTCCCGGATGGGGTGGATGCGATCACGGCCGAGGTGCTCGATCGAACCGAGATCACCCCGGATATGAAGCGCGTCCTGTTCGGCACAAGCAATTCCCATCTCTGGGCGCGGGGTGAAACCAGGTTCCAGGAGGATTTCGTTGCCATCACCGAGGATGGGGCGGAGTGGCTGGTCGAGCGCGGCGTCCAGCTTGTCGGCGTGGATTACCTGTCGGTCTCGCCGTTTGGCGATTCGGAGCCAACCCACAAGGCGCTGCTCAAGGCCGGGGTGGTCATCGTTGAGGGACTCAATCTCTCCAATGTCATGCGAGGTTTTTATGACCTGTACTGTCTGCCCCTGAAGATCGCCGGTTCCGATGGCGCACCTGCCCGCGCCATTCTCATTCAGTCATGATGTTAAAACGGTCCCGGGGAATGTGAGGGAGTAAGATTCCCTGCACACATCCGCGAAAGAGGGGAGGAGGCATCATGACACAGGATCGTACATTGTTTGGGATGACCACCCGGCAAGCAGGTATTATCGCCGGACTTGGTGTGTTCATCTGTCTGCTGTTTGGGGGTTTCGGCTGGATGGCTTTGCGCGGCCTGGGACTGTTCTCACGCTCCCCGGAGGTAATTCCTACTTCACTGCCAACCTCTACCCGCCCGGTCACCCCGACGGCCGGACCCACCGGGACACCTACGCCTGTCCCGTACGATCAATTGATACCCTATGGCTGGACCCAGCACAAAACTCAGCTGATCGAGCTCTGGTTGCCGCCGGACTTTGAGACGGCAGCGCCGGGTGTGGTCACGGGTGTTTCGGGGAATGCCGTGTTCCTGAACCTGGCGCTGGTATCTCCAAATAACAAATCGAGCTATCCCATAACGGTGGCCGTCTCCTACGAGCCTATGACATCCGACTCTCTGGAAGCATTTCTGGATGTCAAGCTGTCCAATATCCCGCTGGAAGTCAATAAAGCGGAACACGGCAAAGTTTCCATCAACTCTGTCGATGCCTATCGATTGATGTTCGAAGGCCGCACCCGCGACAACCTGAGCACCAACGACCTCCTGTACGTCTTCCAGGATGGCGGCACGGTCTGGTATGTAAAATACTCGGCGGAGATCAACGAATTCTATGAGATGCTGCCGGTGTTCGAGGAGAGTATCAAGACATTCAGGATGGTGAAATAAGT
>DATAKV010000575.1:0-6292 GCA_036261375.1 Anaerolineales bacterium | reverse complement strand
GGCGCAACGATCAACGCAAACAGAAAGGATATGGTGATGATCTCCAGATTCCATAACCGATCGATTGTCCCGGCCTGACTACTTGCCGCCAATGGCATCAGCCCGGCAGAATCCAGGCCAACGTATGCGAGAACGGTGATGACAACGATCAATATTCCCACAATGACGAAGTGTCGCATGCTTTTCTCTCTCTCCTCAAAATTTTCACAGGGGACCGCCCCAGTCTACAACCGCTCTAATTTACCAAACTTTCTACTATTTGTCACGAATTCACACCCATCAAATGCCAAATCTGACCTGAACGCATGATTTAGCTTAGGAAGCAGCTCCCAACGTAGAGAGCAGTTCGGCGCTATGCTCCGGCGGCCGGACATTCTCGAACACCCGGACGATGGTCCCATCCTTATCGATCAGGAACGTGGTCCGCAGCACGCCTTCGTAGGACCGGCCCATGAACTTCTTTGGACCCCAGACCCCGTAGAGATCACACACCTTGTGGCCTTCATCGGCCAGCAGCGGGAACGGGAGCTGGAACTTTTTCTTGAACTTTACGTGCGATGCCACACTATCCGGGCTGACGCCGAGTATGACCACTCCGGCGTTCTCGTAGGCGGAATAATCGTCCCGAAAATTACAGGCTTCCTTCGTACAGCCGGGCGTATCGTCCTTGGGATAGAAGTACAACACCACATTCCTCCCGCGGTAATCGGAAAGTTTGCGGGGTGTGCCCGTATCGTCGAGAAGCTCAAAGTCGGGTGCAGGGATGCCGGCAGGAATTGGCATAGGTTCTCTCTCCTTTTTTGATTATTATACGCAACAAGTCTTATTTGTTGATTAAGGAAGTGATCGGTACATTTACCCTATTCCAGGGAACGAATGAACGAAACCGTCTGCCAGATCTGCTCCTCGGTCAGGATCCCCTGCCAGGCGACCATGGAAGTCCCGGGCTTGCCTTCGCTGATGCGCCAGAAGAGGTAATCGTCTCCGGCGCTCTCCTGCAACATGGCCAGGTTTTTCGGCTGTGGATCGAGCGATCCGCTTGCAACGCCGTCACCGTGTCCCTCAGGCCCATGGCATGATTCGCAGTTTGAGCGGAAAACATCTGCACCCGCGGCGGCCGCTTCCTCACCGAAGGGATTGGTCATCCCTGCGTATTCTTCCGGGACAGGAGCCAGCGTGCCAATCGAGTCGACATCGGAGCTGCTCGACCCTGAGCCACAGGCAGCCAGTATCAAAACACTCACCACAACAAACAGCTTCATTTTCTTCATTTCCATGCAATCCTTTTATTCTTCGATACTCATGAAGAACCGCCACTGAAAAGTGGCGGTCTCGGTCTATTCAATTGTCGTATCCTACAGGATCCTGGCCTTCTTCAAGGCCGTTTCCAGAACATCGATCGTGGCCGGCTTAATGATCATGGCAGTCGCACCCAGCTTCATCACCTTCTTCCGGGTTTCCGGCTGGTCGTCCGACGTTACGATGAACACAGCAATAGGGATGAGCTTTGGCTCGCGGCGCAAGTAGGACAGGATCTCCGTACCGTCCACGCCGGGCATATTAATATCCAGGAAGACAAAGCTGGGCACAAACCCGGTCGCCAGAAGAGACATCGCCGGACTCGAACCATAGGCGACGCGTGCCTTCAACCCCAGAACCGAAAGCATTTGTCTGAGGGCGTCGGCTGTGGAACGGTTGTCGTCGATGATGAGCGCTTCGGCCATCTACTCCTCCAGGATCATCGTACCCATGACGGACACATCATAACCTTCCAGCCGGGAGACAGCTTCCTGAAAACGGCGGTCGGCCAGTAGTCCGAAAAGAGGCGCAAGCAGTTCTGTCTCGGCAAACTGCCGGGGAATGACCAGGTCATACCGTTCCTGGAAGAGGGGGATGAAATCCAGGTCAAGAGCCTGCGCCGCGGCGGCGATACCCAGCCCGCAGTCCGCCCGGCCTGAAGCAACAGCCGCCGCCACCCCGAGATGAGTATACTCTTCTTGAGAATAGCCGACAATATACTCCGGTTGGATAGTCATCCGGTTCAAATGGTAGTCGAGCAGGACGCGCGTGCCGGCCCCGCGCTGGCGGTTCACGAAGCGGACCTTGGGCCGGATGAGGTCCTGCAGGTCTTTCAGTCCTTTGGGATTGCCGCGCCTGACGAGAAGGCCCTGTTGCCGGCCAACCAGCGCGACCACCTTGACGGGGATATTCGGCATGTACTGCCGGATGTAGGAGATGTTGTATTCGCCCGTCTCAGGGTTGAGCAGGTGCGAGCCGGCCAGGTGCGCCTCGCCGCGCCGTAAGGCAACCAGCCCACCCTGCGAGCCGACGTTGGCTGAGGCCAGCCGCCGGTCATGCTCGGCGAGAAACTGTGACATTAGATCCAGCGTCAGGTCGTGGGAGCCGATGCAAAAGATCGTCCGCTCGATCTCTGTCCTGCTTCGATATAAACGAACGTCAACCTGTTCGCCTGCCTCCAGTCCCTGAGTGCCGCGCGGAATGAGGGCCAGCCCATCGGCCTGAACGAGAGAGGTGATCACTCCGGCCCCGCGCGAAAGCGGCGCGGCAAGCAGCCTGTCCGCTACTCTCCCGACAGCCACGCGGATAAAATCATCATCGCCAGGTGGAGAAACGATCTTGCGCGTCAATGTGGCCTTTTCTACCGGCAATTCACTTGGCCGCCGTCCCAGCCACCGAGCAAGGACAGGCTCGACGAAGATATCGATGGTCAGGGCAGCGGAAACGGGATAGCCGGGAACACCGAGAATAGGGACCGGGAACGAGGGGGCAAGGGTCAGCTCGGTTGATTTTTGATTTTCGATTTTCGATTGGTGGTTGAGCAGTCCCAGAATAACGGGATGGCCGGGGCGGACGGCGACGCCGTGGACAAGAAGAGTGCCGAGTCGCTGTACAACTTTGGCAGAAAAGTCTTCCGCTCCCGCAGACGAGCCGGCGTTCAATAAAACCAAATCATGCGACCCGGCTGCTTCTAGGACCTTTTCACAGATTAGCTCGAAATCATCTTTGATAATCGGGAAACGCGTAGACTCGGCACCCATGGATTTGATCTGGGCGGCGATTACCAGAGAGTTATATTCCAGGATATCACCAGGTTTGAGAGGGCTTCCGATCGGCACGAGCTCCGTCCCCGTGGGAAGGATCGCCACTCTGGGCCTGCGTGCCACCCGGATCTCCTGGTGACCGGCCGCGGCAACGGCACCCAGGTCGGCCGGTCTGAGGCTGTGGCCGGCTGGCAGGACCAGCTGCGTGGCAACAATATCCTCGCCCAGCGGCCGTACATGACTCCACGGCGGGACCGAGGCGCGGATGCGAATGCAGGCTGGTGTTCGAATTTCAGAAGTGATGCTTCCTGCAGCATCCAGCGATTCCACATTTTCGATCGGGATGACCGCATTCGCCCACTCGGGAAGCGGATCGCCGGTGTCCACATATTCCGCTTCGGGTCCGATTTGAAGTGTGACAGGTTTAGAAGGCAGCGCACCATTTGTGTCTACAGCACGGACGGCAAAACCGTCCATGGCTGAGGCGTGATAGTGAGGCGAAGATACCAGTGCCCAGACCGGCTCGGCGGTCACTCGTCCCAGCGCGTTCTCATCCAAAGGGATGGTCTCGACGCCCAGCACACGCCAGAGGCCGGCATCCTGGAGAGCCTGCTTCAACCGGGCCTGCGCATCGGGGAGAGGGATATCGTGCAGATAAACAGACATAAACAGATCAGCAACCAAGACCGGGTATCACAGTCAGAACAAACCCAGTGTCTCCGAGTCTCAATGGTTAGAAGCCTACGCCACCCCATCCATCGCTGCGCCCAGCCGCTTGACGATCTCGTCCACTTCTTCCTCGTTGATCGAGAGCGGCGGCGAGAAGGCAAGGGTGTTGCCGAGGGGACGTGAACGTAATCCCCGCTCCTGGGCGGCTTTGAAAATTTTCATTGCCAGCGCAGGATCGGCGGTTTTGGCCTCCCTGTCAGCTACGATCTCAACACCGAAGACCAACCCCAGCCCGCGCACGTCGCCGACAAACGGAAACTCCCGCAGTGTCTGGAAGCCATCGAAGAGTCGTTTCCCCAGCTCCCTGGCACGCTTTGGATACTCATCGCGCTCCATGATCTCGAGGTTTTTCAGTCCCACCGCGCAAGCCATGGCATGACCCGAATAGGTGAATCCATGCATGTAAGCCTCTGTATCGGCGGCAGTCTCCATGGTCTCTCGGATCTCATCGGAGATCTGGATGCCGCCCAGCTGTGCATACCCACTTGTGACGGCCTTGGCAAATGAGAGGATGTCCGGCTTGACATTCCAGTGTTTGAGCGCAAACCATTCACCGGTGCGGCCGAAGCCTGTGATGACCTCGTCGGCGATGAACAGCACTTCAAGTCGGGTACAGATTTCGCGCACCAGCGGAAAATAATCGTCCGGCGGGACGATCACACCGCCTACACCCATGACCGGTTCGGCGATGAATGCCGCCACCGTGTCTGCCCCCTCGCGCAGGATCGCTTCCTCCAGTGCACGGGCAGCGGCCTGGCCGATGGTTTCGCCATCCTTTCGCTCCCCCTCGAACCGGTACGGATTTGGCGCCGGGATGTGGACAAATCCATCCACAGCTGGCCCGAACATCGCGTGGTACTTTTCCAATCCGGTGGCGAATGTCGCCGCGAGTGTTACGCCGTGATAGGAGCCTTTGCGGGCGATCACTTTGTACTTGCCCGGTTTCCCTTTGCGCTTCCAGTAATAGCGGGCGGTCTTGAAGGCCGAATCATTTGCCTCGGAACCACCCGATGTAAACATCGTGGTGTTCAAGCCTTCATAGGCGAAACCTGCCAGCTTATCCGCCAGCTGAATCGAGGGAAGATTTGTCATACCGGAGAAGCCGGAGGTGAACGCCAGCTCTTTCATCTGGTCATAGGCTGCCCTGGCGAGTTCCTCGCGGCCGTACCCGGCATTGACATTCCACAATCCCGCCATCCCATCCAGGATCTTCTGCCCATCGGTGGTATACAGCCAGACCCCTTCCCCGCGCTCGACCACCAGCGGGTTGGCGTGGGTTTTGGGATGGTATGTGGGGTGTAGCTGCTTGTAGTCCTTCTCGATCCAGGTCTTTGTATCCGTTGCCATGCGAACTCCTTTTTACCATCAGAGAAAATCGTAGTGTTCCTTCGTGACCCTTTGCGGTTAAAACCTATCCCAGTACCTCGACATCGTGCGGGCCGGATTCTCTCAATCCTGCTCCGGTCATGCGCATGAAGATTGCCTTCTGCTGCAGCTCCTCCACGGTGTGGGCGCCGCTGTAGCTCATCCCGGACTGCAGACCGCCGACCAGCTGGGTCAGGACCTCACGAGCCTTGCCTCGATACGGCACAGCTGCCTCCACACCTTCTGCAACGTAATCCTCGATCTCTTCCTGCGTCAGGTCATTTCCTTCGCGCTTATTGCGCTCGATGTTCGCTTCCAGGGAGGCCATGCCGCGCGACGCCTTGTAGCGGTGTCCTCGGCGGGTCATGATCATTCCCGGGCTTTCATCGGTCCCGGCCAGCATGCTGCCGATCATGACCGTCTGCGCTCCGGCCGCAAGGGCCTTGGCCACATCGCCCGGCTGGCGGATGCCGCCGTCAGCGATGATGGGAACGCCGTACTCACGCGCCGCAGCGGCACAGTCGATCACCGCGGTTAGCTGCGGGACGCCCGACCCGGCAACGATCCGTGTGATGCAGATGGACCCGGGTCCGACCCCCACTTTGATCGCATCTGCGCCTGCGTCGATGAGACGCCTGGTTCCATCTGCCGTTGCCACGTTGCCGCCAATGATCTGGGTGCCCGGAAAGTGACTGCGGATATTGCGGATCATTTCGATCTCCATATGCGAATCGCCGTGGGCAATATCCACCACGATACAGTCAGCACCAGCTTCGAGGACAGCCTCCACACGGCGCATTTCCATATCACGCACACCTACTGCTGCACCAACGGACAAGCGCCCCTTTGCATCCTTGGTGGCTTTCGGGAACTGGGTGATCTTCATGATATCTTTCAGAGTGACCAATCCGGCCACTCTCCCATTCCCATCCACCAGTGGAAGTTTTTCTACCCGGTGTTCGTGGAGAAGCTGCTCCGCCTCCTTTAGAGAGGTCTCGGGCGGTGCAGTGTGCACATTTCGAGACATAATCTCGGTAACGGGCCTGTCATTGTCGTTCTCGAACAACAAGTCGCGCGTAGAGACAATACCGACCAGCTTTTCATCCTTGTCTACGATCAGGATGCCGCCGGTGCTG
>DATAKV010000570.1:0-19624 GCA_036261375.1 Anaerolineales bacterium | reverse complement strand
ACACAAAATTCACTTGGCATGAAGCGCAGAAGAAGCTGATCAAGGTGTATGAGCGGCTGCTAGCTTGAGTCCTTCTGTTCATACCTCCCAAGACTGGGCATACCCGTAAAAGCGCTGGCAGTGCGGCTATTCTGATGCGAGGTTGAACACGCTGGATACTTCCTTTGGGATGGCGCGCGGCATGCCTGTTTTGGCATCCACGAACACCCAGTCTGTTTCGCCTTTGACCAGGATCCTGCCATCCAACCTGCGGGCGAATTCATATTTTCGCAGAGAGCGCACGCGGCGGACGTTCTCCACCCAGGTGCGGATCTCGATCTCCTCCCCGGCGAAGGCAGGCAGCAGGTATTCGATCCGGTGCTCGCGCACCACCCAGGTGGCATCCGGCCCTTGCGCAGGAATGCCGCCAATGGATGCATAATGTTCCACGGCTATATCCTGCATCCACTGCACATACGCCACATTGTTGACATGGCCATTTTCATCGATGGCAGACTTGGGAATGGTGAAGAAACGGCTGTAGATCCGGTTTGGGTTGGACATGGGGATGAATTTCTTAAAAAACAGGTTTTCGTTTTTCAACAAAGGCGCGGATGCCCTCCTGCCCGTCCGGGTGGGCGGCGCAGTTACTGATGCCTTCTCGCTCCAGCTCCAGCTGGGGTTCCAGGGAATGATCGAGCGAGCGGGTCATCAGTTTTTTCGACCAGGCAAACGAGTGGAGTGAGGTGTGGGTCAATCCTTCAAGCATTTCCAGCGACCGGGGGACCACTTCATCATCCGGCACGACTTGTGTCACCAATCCCCATTCGAGCGCCTTTGCGGAAGAGATCGGTGCATCGAAAGCCATGATCTCCATCGCCCGCCCCAGTCCGACGAGGCGCGGCAACGCGAAAGACCCGCCGCCGTCAATGCTCAAGCCGCTGGAGGTATAGGCCTGCCGCAGGAGCGCCGACTCGCCCATGACGCGGAAGTCGCAGGCCAGGGCCAGGGAGAATCCTCCACCCGCCGCGATCCCGTTGACCGCCGCCACAACCGGTTTTTCCATCCGCCGGATCGCAACGATGGAAACGTGGAACTGCGGCGCGAGCCGGTATAAAACGGAACCTGCCTCCTCCGGCTGCTGGCTGATCCACTTCAGGTCTCCACCGGAGCAGAATGCCTTGCCCTTTCCGCTGATCAGCACTCCTTTGATCGAAACATCCGCCGCAGCGCGGGAAAGCGTTTCTGCAAGGCCCTGCATCATATCCAGGTCGAGGGCATTGTAGGCTTCCGGCCGGTTGAGGAAGACTTGCAGGATCGTTCCATACTGCTGGGTAAGAATGGCTGCGTTCATATTATCGTTTCCTTTAGGATAGAAGAGACTCGAATTTAGCCCATAAACGAGATAATCAGGCCGGCAAGCCCTCCTCCGGCGATCAACCAGGTGGAGTTGATCTTGTATCGAAGGAGCAAAATAAGCGCCAGGAGCGCGGTCACGATCGTAAACCAATCGGTTAACGACGAGATTCCCAGCTGAAGGGTCACAGCCGCCATCAGGCCCAGAGAGGCAGCATTGACCCCATCCAGCAGACTGCCTGTCCAGGGCGAGTTACGGATCTTGGGAATGAGGGGATTTGAGATCGCTACAAAAAGAAAAGAGGGCAGAAAAATTCCAAGCGTGGCGAGCAGTGCCCCGGACGTGCTTCCGAGCAGGTAGCCGATAAAGGTTGCCGTGGTAAAGAGCGGACCCGGCGTGACCTGGCCAATAGCCACCGCGTCCAGTAACTGCTGGTCCGTCAGCCAGCCCAGGCGCTGGACAAAATCCGCCCGTAGAAAGGCAATGAGGACATACCCGCTTCCATAGAGGATGGCTCCGATCTTCAGAAACGTCAGGAACAGTACCGGCAAGCTGAAGGAGAGCGAAGCTTGTGAAAGCGGAAGCGCCCCCAGCGGCAGCAAGGCGACCGGATTCATATTTCTGAGGTTCCGGATATTGGAAGTGAACATGAAGATAAGACCGCCTGCAAAGAGCAGCAGAATTTCGTTGATTCCCAGAAAATAAAGGATAAAAACCACGATCCCGGTCAGGAGCAGCGCAGTATTTTTTAGGGCCTTTTTCCCCAGCGTCCAGAGAGCCTGCAGGATCACGGCGATGACCACCGGCTTGATTCCGTAAAGCAGCCATTCCACCTGTGGAGTCTCACCATGTTCAACATAAAGCCAGGCCAGGCCCAGAACGATCAGCATGGCGGGGGCGATGAAGCAGATGCCGCCCAGGAGCAGGCCAGGCCAGCCGGCACGCACATACCCGATGTGGATCGCCATTTCTGTCGAATTGGGACCGGGGATGAGATTGGTCGCACCCAGCAGGTCGAGGAACTGTTCATCTGTCAGCCATTTACGGCGGAGGACGACTTCATCGTGCATGATCGCAATATGTGCGGCGGGTCCGCCAAACGCAGTGAATCCCAGCTTGAGAAAAAGCGCGCCAACCTCAACGAGGGCAGACATGGGTTAAGTGTACTCCACCTGCAGGTCCCTGTTTTTGGTTTATGTTTGTTGCAGGAATTTATTTCGCGTGGTCTGTATTACGCCACCATTGGAATGTGAGAACCAGGCCGGCCAGACTTGCCAGGAAGATAATTAGATAGCTGTGGACGCCGATGAACTCGGCGCGCGGCCCGGCCGCGCCGCTGAAGAGCGCCGGTACCGACCAGGGGAACCAGTCCCCCCAGCCTGTGACCGCCGCGATCTGAGCCAGGGCAACGGTCAGGATCGTCCAGCCCATCGGCGGCAGCTCGCCGTGTCCGATGCCTGCAAATAAGGCTACGAAAGGCAGCAGTAGAATGGTCAGCACACCAGCTCCCACAACATCAACAGTTGCCGACCAGAGTAATTCCCCTGACCAGCCAGGGATGTCTACGAGCGATCCGACCCCCAGTCCTATCAAAAACACCAGGACCGTTAATGCCAGTGTCCACCCTGCTATGACCACGAACTTTGCCGCAACGATCGATTCGCGCGGAGTGGGCAGGGCCAGCAGTTCCTTCGCGGTGCGGTCCGAAAACTCACGCCCGAACACCCAGGCGGTGATGATGGCAAATACGATCGCGCCGCCCACGGCAACGGCCTGCCCCAGTACGTTGAAAAACGTGGGCCAGTCCGCTACGCCGGCGACCAGCTGAGCCTTGGAGCCGATAAGTCCCATCGAGCGGGCGGCTTCCGGGTCTTTCAGGATGATCATGAACAGCCCATCCACGACCGGCGCCAGGGACAGGCCAAGCGCTGTGAACAGGGGGACCATCGAGCGGCGCATTTTCAAAGCTTCCGCCCATACTGCAGACGTTAAATTCATACGCCGATCTCCCTGCTGGCCGGCATCGTCTGGGCATCTGCCACCGCTTGTTTGGATGGATCGCGGGTGATCTGGAGAAAATGATCCTCCAGGTTCTGCTGCTCAATGGCCAGCCTCGTCGGTGGATCGCCGGCGTTTACCAATATGCGGGCGATATCGTCGGGATGTTCGAGGGCATGGGCATCGGTTGTCAGGAGGATGCCATCCTCCAATATGAATTTGTACCCTGCACTTTTCAGGCTAAGCTGGGCAGCCTCCAGGTTGCGCGTGCGCACTTCGAGTCGCTTCGCGCGTAACTCCTCCAGTTTGTTCGTATCCAGCTCCTCGATCAGACGTCCCTGATGGATGATGCCGATGCGCGTGGCCAGCCTGTCTACTTCCGTCAGGATATGGCTGGACATGAAGACGGTCACTCCCTTTTCCTCGGCCAGCCTGCGCAGCAGCTCCCGGACCTCGACCACCCCCGCAGGGTCCAGACCGTTGGCGGGCTCATCGAGAATAAGGAGCTCGGGCTCGTGCAGGATCGCCCGGGCCAGCCCCAGGCGCTGAAGATTGCCGGTTGAGAGTGTCCCGGCCTTCCGGTCCGCGTAGGGTCCGAGGCTCAACAGGTCGATCACGCCTGAGGTCGCTTCTCGATCGGAGAAACTCTGCAGCCGCCTGGCGACCTCCAGATTTTCACGCACAGTCAGTTCGGGATAGACACCGGGACTCTCGACGAGGTGACCGACCCGCGCCCACGGCCCGCGTCCATTCGCACCGAGAGCCTCACCCAGAATTTTGACATGTCCTGCGCTCGGCCGGATCATTCCCAGCAGGGCGCGGATGGTGGTCGTTTTGCCTGCCCCGTTCAGGCCAAGAAATCCGTAGATCTCACCCGGTTTGACACGCAGACTGACAGCGTCCACGGCCAATACGCTGCCATAGCGTTTGGTGAGAAGGTCGGTTTCAATTGTGTAATTGGACATCGAAGGAAGTCTGGATCTAGATCTTATTCAATTGCTTGTCGATCATGGTAAACAGCTGATCGATATGGAACGGCTTGACCAGATAATCATTTGCCCCGGCGCCCATGGCGACCAGTTTACTGTCCAGGTCGTTCAGCGCTGTGACAATGATGATGGGAGTACGCCTGAACTGCGAATCCGCCCGAAGCATCCGGCATAGCTTAAAACCGTCGGGCTCGGGCATCATCAGGTCCAGGATGAAGAGGTCTGGCTGCTCTGCGCTGGCAATCTCGATCGTCTTTGCACTATCATTTAAAGTGACGACTTCGTAGTTGTACATCAAGAGAACTTGTTCGAAGAGGGCTGTAGCGGTGTGGTCGTCGTCGACGACGATGATCTTTGGCATAATCTTCTTGGGCCTGCATTGAAAACGGGTTGGGATTGCCTGCCAGGGTGGCTGAAATTATACGATGGTTTTCACTTTTTCAATAACGTCTTCAGCTTGGAGCTGAGCACATCGATATGGAAAGGCTTGACGATATAGTCATTTGCACCGGCGCCGAACGCTACAATGCGGCTGTCGGTATCGTCCAGTGCGGTTACGATGATGATGGGCGTTGCTACAAAGTTGGGATTGTTTCTCAGCATTCGACACAACTTAAATCCATCCGGTTCGGGCATCATCAGATCCAGTAGGAAGGCATCGGGCAGTGTGGCATTCGCCATGGAAACGGCTTTTGCGCTCACGTTTACAACGATGGGGACATAACCTTCGGCTGTTAGCACTTCAGCAAGAAAGGTTGAAGCCTGCACATCGTCTTCCACGATCATGACCTTTGCCATTGTTTCTGCCAACCCACTATCCTCTTCTGTGTAATAGGTCTAGTAATTATAAGCTCGTTTACAGGCTCAAAACGGTATGTCTCGATCCGATAAAAACGACCCGTCTGGCGTATGATAGACGGGTCGTTTTCTGTTTGGTTACAGGCTTCAGGGGAGCGATCGGTCAGGCAGACAACAGCGAATCCACGGCTTCCGTGAGCTCTCTCAAGTTGCTAACTTTAAGCACATTGCTGCACAACTGTGCATATTTAGGCATGTCGCTGTCGCCATGCCAGAGGTAGGGCGGCTCGGGATTCAGCCAGATGGTCCGGCCGGCCCGGCGCGACATCTGCGAGAAAATATCCAGGCGTGGATCGTTGTAATTGTTGCGCCCATCGCCGACGACGATCAACGTTGTCTGGCCCGTGAGCGTGCTCATATGCTCCTCGTTGAAATTGAACAGGGACCAGCCCAGATCGGTGTTGTAGTGTCCGCTGGGCATCCGCCAGAGGACCGAGGAAATGGCTTCGTCGGCATTCGCACCGGCCAGATCTTCTGAAATATATTCGAGGTGGTCGATGAAGGCGAAGGCATGGGTTTTGCTGACCTGTCCCTGCAGGGCGAAGAGGAAGCTCAACATCAATTCGGAACAGAAGCGCATCGAGGTACTGATATCGCAGATGACCACGATCTTCGGCTTGCGGGTCTTGTCGCGATAGTGGATCTCCATCGGTACGCCATGGTGCTTGAGGTTGGCGCGAATGGTCGCTTTCGGGTCGAGCTGTCCGCTTTTCGCGCGCTTCTGGCGCAGGGCGATGCGGGTCTTGAGCGCCGCGGCCAGGCGCTTGACTTCCCGCTGCAGAATCTTTTTATCTGAATCCGACAGCGCCTGGAACGGGCGGTTCATCAGGTTGTCCGCGCTCTCACCCGGCGGCTGTTCGCTCAGGTTTTCGGCGATGCGCTCCCCGGCGAACTGGCGGATCTGCTGTTCAATTCCCTGCATGTTTTGCTGGATCTTGTCCTGCACTTCCTGCAGGCGCTCTTTGCTCATGCCCATTTGCTGGAGCTGTTCCATCAATTCCTTCAGCGCTTCACGGACTTCCGGGAAGGCCATGGCGCGCATCATGCGCTGGGCAAGCCACTCCTGGTGGCGCAGGTCGTCAGTCTGGCTCAGGCCCACCATTTTTGCCAGCGCCTCCAGCTCTTCACGCGAGAGCTTTTCTCCGTTCATCAGGCGTTCCATGCGCTGGCGCAGGCTCTCCGTGAACTGGCGGAGAGCCTCGGCAAACTTTTGCGCTTCTTCGGGGGACATGTCGTCCGTCGGGTTGCCGCCCATCATCGGCGGCTGGCCCGACCCGAAGAAGAGCGGGAACAATTTATCGAAGACAGGGATATCACGTACATCCTTGATGAGGGTTGCACGCAGCGACAGCCGGAAGTGCTCGCGGTGCTGGATCCCCATCAGGTCCACGGCGGAGAATGCCTCCGCCGATTCGGCCAGGGACACGCGCACCCCGCTGGCGCGTAAGGCTTGGATTAACTGTAAAATGCGGGTTTCCATATTTTTACCTCGTAGGGACGAGGCTCACTCGCCCCGGGCGGGTGGACCCCGCCCCTACATATCGAATCTAATTGCCAGAAAATCGTCCAAATTCGTCCGGCTTGCCGCGCGTAGTGGATGTAGGATTGATCAGCTGCCGGCGCGCCTTTTGAATATCCGCTTCGTGCTTGACCAGCACGGAGATCGTATCCTCGAGCGTGGCCCGGTCGAGGCTCTTGGCGTTCAAGGCAACGAGTGCGTTCGCCCAGTCCAGGGTCTCGCTGATGGAGGGGGACTTGCGCATCTCCGCGTTGCGAAGCTTCTGTACGAATTCCACGGCCTGCTGTGCCAGTTTGGGATTAAGATCCGGGACCTTCAAGCGGACGACTGCCAGCTCCTCCTGAACAGTTGGGTAATCGATAAAGAGGTACAAGCAGCGCCGCTTCAGTGCCTCCGAAAGCTCGCGGGTGTTGTTCGAGGTCAACACGACGAACGGTTTGTGCCTGGCCTTCAACGTCCCCAGCTCCGGGACCGAAACCTGGAAATCGCTCAAGACTTCGAGCAGGAACGCTTCGAATTCGGCATCGGCGCGGTCGATCTCGTCGATCAGCAGGACGGTCGGCTCATCGCACATGATGGCTTTCAACAGCGGGCGCTGGAGCAGGAAGCGGTTGGAGAAGAAGACATCCTCTTCGCTGGCGAGCTTATCGGCCGCCTCGGCCAGGGTCTCGGCCTTGCCAAGAGTGTCATTCAATTTATCGCGTAGAAGCTGGGTATACAGCAGCTGTTTGGAATATTCCCACTCATACAGGGCCTTGGATTCATCCAGCCCTTCATAACACTGCAGGCGGATCAGTTCCCGTCCCGTTGCCCCGGCGATGGCCTTGGCAAGCTCGGTCTTTCCCACACCGGCCGGTCCCTCGGTCAGGAGCGGCTTGCCCAGTTTTTGGGCGAGATACACGATGGTCGCGATCTCGTCAGAGGCAATATATTTCTGTTCACTTAAAGATGCTTTAACCTTGCCAGTCGACTCAAATGGGTTTTTCATTTATCACCTGTAATCCAAATAGTATAACGGTTTTAAAATCCTTGAAATTAATGGGATATGAGTATAGGTTTCAACCCTGCAATCCCAGATTGCGGTAGACGGCCAGATTTCCATCCAATTCGTTTCGATGCGTAAATCTGTTCTGTACGGTCTGTCGTGCGGAGGCTCCCAGCCGGTCTCGCTGCGATCTGTCTGACAATAATTCCTGCAGGATCGTCGTGAGCGACTGTACATCGTCGACGGGAACCATTCTTCCATTCTTATGATCTTCGATCACATCCAGTGCGCCGCCAACCGGTGTTGCGATCACTGCCTTTTCACATGCCATCGCTTCGAGCAATACATTGGGCATCCCATCCCGCAGGGACGGATGCACGAGTACGTCCATTAATGAATAATACGAGGGAAGGTCACTATTTGAGACATAGCCGGTCACAGTGATTTTTGAAGTCGGTATAGACGTTTTGATTTCATCAAAGATTTTCTGATCTTCTCCAATTCGAACATCGCCGACGAGGAGCAGTCGCGTGGAACGGAGTTTGGCAATCTGCGCATAGGCACTCAGGAGGGTTGTCATTCCTTTTTTCTTTCGTAACTCTCCGACAAATCCGATTGTTGGCTCATCGGAAATCCCCAGCGCTTGCGCGAGAGCAGTATTTCTTTCCGTCGGCTTGAAGAGGTTGGTATCGATTCCATTCGGGATTAAAAAGATCTCGCGGTCGATGAACGCCTGTGCTTTGACCCGCAGCAGGCTGGCGTTGGTGGTCACCGCACTGGCATTCTGCAATGCATACAGGATGTGGGAAAACCTGGAAGGATCGAATGCGGCGCGCTCGATATCATTGCCGCGGATGGAGACAACACTTGCCAGTCCCAGATATTTGCCTGCATACGCCGCCATAAATCCCGCCTGGGTTAAGTAGTAGGCATGTAAAAGGTCGAATGGCTCGCGGCGGTGATCGTTCACGATCCGCTCGAACCAATCTACGAGTGTATCCTCCGGACGCTTGTGGATGCCAAAACGGGTGATGCGGATTCCCCCCTGGCTAAAGGACCGCGCGTGAGAGGGCGGCATGCCCCGGCTTGGACAAAAGACGCGCACGCGGTGTCCCGCTGAGGAAAGCAGGTTTGCCAGCCGTTCGGTTGAGATTGCCAGCCCGCCGATGTCGGGTGTATACTTTTCGGATAAGAGAGCAATATTCATATTCTGTGTTGGGCCAATGGGAACGTCGCTGCGCCCAAAGAGGATTCATGGCTGAACAATGTGAAATGATTATTGGTTACCTCGTGCCGCATCGCTGCGACAATCCTGCGCTTGGAAAATGCGTAAAATGTGGACGGGACTACTGTGATGAGCATACGAATCAGACCAGGGAAGGGCGGGTGTGCCTGGCATGCCTTCAGGGGCTGGATCAGCCGGTCGCCCTGCCGATCGCCGCAGCAACCTTTACCGCTGCCGAGCTCGATTCATTCAACCAGGCCAGCATGTGGGATGACGATGACCGGTCGGACATGTTCTCGGATCTAAGCTAGCAACAGCCATAAAAGGCTTCTTCCTTAATACGGTCCGATCGTCTCCCAGATCCTTTTATTCTCACTAATAAAATCATCGCACCGCCTGCACGGACTTAATGAGGGCGGGTGCATTTTTAAGCGGATGCGCTGGTACGCCGCGCTTTCCCAGATCTCCCTGAAAGATTGGTTTCTGATATTTCCCATGGGCGGAATCCGCTCACGTGTCATACAGCAGATGTATACATTTCCATTGAAATCTACGAGGCTGTGGGTCCACGGCGCATAGCAGGGATGATCGTCATAGTAGCCAAGCGCATACCGCCCGGCGCGTCCCAAACGGACCTCCGACTCGCTCCGCCCGAAGGGAAACGCCTCCTCATCTGAGACGATCAGTCCCAATGCCAGGGCTCGTTCGGCGATCTGCGGGGCGATCTGCTCGTTGAAACAGGCAATATCCTTTTTTCGCATTGACAGAATCTCACCGCAGTGATCATCCACAGGGATCAGGTTGATACCATCCGCCCCGAGTTCGTGAGCCAGGTCAGGCAGGGACGCGAGCGTCTGGTAATTCGTGCGGCTGACCACAGTGTTGATGCGAATGCTCAGCTTGCCCTTGTGCCTATAGCGCTGGAAATACTCCACCGCCCTGGTGGTCGCCTTGTAAGCTCCTGCCACGCCGCGGATCTTTTCATGCATCTTACGGTTGGGTGAATCGATGGAGATATTGGCACCGCGCAGGCCGGCTTCCACCAGTCGTTTCGCCTTTGCTTTGTCCACCAGGGTCCCATTGGTGGTCATCGTGACCTTGATGCCCAGGGAGGATGCAAGTTCCACAAACTCAGGTATTTGCGGGCGTAATAGGGGTTCACCGCCCGAAATGTGGATTTTCTTCGTTCCCAGATCCCCCAGCTCGACAATGATCTCCTTGAACCGTTCCGCAGAAACCGGCAGCTCACGCCTCTCGCGCCAGTGGTTGCACATCTCGCATTTGAGGTTGCAGCCATAGAAAACTTTCATCTTCACATACAGCGGCACAAAAGGACGGGCATGCAGGACCGCCTCACGGAAATCCTCTTTTTGAGCTTCGATCTCCTCCGGGTTATACATCAGCTTCCTATGCTATCATTGGGCGATTGTGCAAAAGACAGGCCGGTAAAAATTTCAGCAATTGTATCACCCGACGATCCATGAGACTCAAAGCAGACCTGACTCTCCTCCTTGTTTCCATCATCTGGGGTTCTGCCTTCGTCGCTCAGCGCGTGGCCGGCCAGATGGGAAGCGTGTACCTGTTCAATGGCGCGCGGTATCTACTGGCAGCACTGGTTGTACTCCCGTTTGCCGCTCGAGCCATTGGGGGCCTTGGTCAAACACGCTCCATAACGCGCCAGCAATTCAAATGGATGTTCATCGCCGGTTTTGTGCTGTTCATGGGCAGCGCCCTACAGCAGGTGGGTTTGTTGTATACGACGGCGGGCAATGCCGGTTTTATCACCAGCCTGTATGTCGTCCTGGTGCCTATTGTGTTATTTCTATTCTGGGGTGAAAAATTTCACTGGCTGGCGATCGTGGCGGTGGTGCTGGCCGGCGTGGGCGCGTTCCTTCTTTCGACGGGCGGCCGGTTCGCCATTCAGAAAGGGGATGCCATCGAAGTGGCCGGGGCGTTATTCTGGACTCTGCATGTCATTGTGCTGGGAAAGTATGCCTACCGCTTCGATGCCATGAGTTTTTCCGTGGGCCAGCTTCTGGTGTGTGGTGTTTTGAATCTGGCGATCGGTCTCTTCGCAGAGCCGGCGATGTCTTTCAATGGTCCATTGTTATTTGCAACCGCTTATACGGCTTTCTTTTCCCTGGGGTTGTGTTATACACTGCAGGTCTGGGCGCAGAGACATTCCCCCCCGGCAGACGCAGCTTTGATCCTGAGCCTGGAATCGGTGTTCGCCGTTTTATCCGGCTGGCTGCTGTTGAATGAGAGACTGGCGGCCATCCAGATCGTTGGATGTGTGCTCATCTTCCTGGCCGTAATTCTATCCCAATTCAAGGAATGGACCCTTCGGGGTACAATTGACAGCGAACACCTCGTGGAGGGTCGATGACCGCCAAAGTGATTTTGAACCCCTACTCCAACCGCTGGAATTCAAAGAAACGCTGGCCCGATGCGGAAGCCGCATTGAAAACCGCTGGCCTGGAATTTGACCTGGTGGTCTCCAAAGCGAAAGGCCAGATCGTCGAGCTTGCCGAGCAGGCCGCTCGCGAAGGCTGCTCGCCGATCATTGTTGCCGGCGGGGATGGCTCGATCGGCGACGCCGTCAATGGCCTGGCAAAAGCTGCGGCCTCAACGACGGAACTGCTCGGCCCTCTGGGAATCATGCCACTCGGCTCGGCGAACGACCTCGTCTACTCTCTGGGTCTGCCCACCGACTTGAAGGAGGCTGCACAGGTGATCGCCCGTGGAAATGTCCGTCCCATGGATATGGGGATTCTGAATGGACGCTGTTTTGTGAACAACTCCGCTGCCGGTCTGGAGCCGTACACCACCATCAAACACGAAAAGATCCATATCATCAAGGGCATGGCCCGCTATCTGGTCGCGGCGGTCCAGGCTGTGATGGACAAGCCCGAATGGCAGGGTGTGATCGAGTGGGATGGCGGTAGATATGAAGGTCCGCTGACCCTTGTTACCATCGGCAATGGAAGAAGATCGGGCGGTTTCTTCATGACGCCTCACGCCGACCCGTTCGACGGAAAATTAACACTGGCTTATGGCTATCGCGGCACCCGTCTCGGTATGTTCCAGGCGCTACCGCGTGCACTCAAGGAGGGTGAAGGGAGTTACGTGGAAATGGAAGGAATGCATGAGCTCCACGTGACACGTGTATCCATCCATCTCGATAAACCCTCTCCCGCCCACACCGACGGCGAACTGCTGCCTCAGTGGCTGCAGGACTTCGAATACGAAATCCAGCCCAATCGCATCAACATGATCATTCCCTGATATGACAACTGAACTCTCATTCAAGCCTCTCAAACGAAACCTATGGACGGACCTGGAGGAATTGTTTGGTCCGCGCGGCGCGTGTGGCGGCTGCTGGTGCATGTACTGGAAGCTGCGCGGCAAGGCCTACGAGGAAGCGCGCGGCTACGAAACGCGCCAGATGCACAAATCCGTTGTGGATTCGGGTGTGGCGACCGGCCTGCTGGCCTACCTGCACGGGGATGTGGTCGGCTGGGTGGCGGTCGAGCCGCGTTCCGCCTATCCCAAGCTGGCGCATTCGCGCGTTCTCCAGCCTGTGGATGACCAGCCCGTCTGGTCGGTGACCTGCTTCTTCGTCGCCAGGAAGTATCGAAAAATGGGTATCACCGTTGAATTGCTGAAGGCTGCGGTCGACCACGTCAAGCGCCAGGGTGGAACGATCGTGGAAGGCTATCCGGTGGAGGCTCGCGAGGCCATGCCGGCGCCGTTTGTTTACACGGGTACCGCTTCCGCCTTCCGGCAGGCAGGCTTTCAGGAAGTGGCCCGTCGGGCGCCGACACGTCCCATCTTCCGTTACTTCATCCAATAACCGATGGCGTTCAAGGACATCCGCAAATCTCGGAAGTGGCTGAGCCCGGAAGAGTTTCGCATTATCGTCATCCTCGGAATCCTGTTGGCGGCCCTGCTTGCCTTGAATGTGTACCTGGCGCGCACTCTGCCCGGGGGGGAATGGTTGTTTATGCGCTGGAACGGTGTTCGTTCCTTCCTGGGCCTGCAGGCTGATGTCGCGCTGGGGCAAAAGGGTTGGCGCCTGATGCCAGATGGCGAAGCTGTCATCCTGGAAGAGCTGCCGGAGATCTACGGGGGAGAGATCGCCAGACGCGTCCAGCAGATCGTCTACGGGCGGGACGCTTTCGCCAGCGAATATCGCTACATCCTGAGTGATCCCTTCTATATTGTATTGTTATACACGCCGCTGGTGCTGGTCTCGGAGGGGGTCAACTGGCTGGTTCCCGGTGCGAATGCCGGCTTTGCCCTGGCGCGCGGCATCTGGATGCTGGTCGCCGAGCTCCTCCTTTTCATCAGCGTCTTGTTCTCCTATCGGCTTGTCGAATGGAACCCACCTCGCGCGCTGAACATTCTCTTGTTTGGGTTTGGATTATTCAGTTTTTTCAGCCTCAACGCGCTGATCACTACTTCGCCGGCGATCTACCTCAATTTCCTGTACCTGGGCGCTTTACTTGCTCTGCGCTCCTACTCCGATGAGCTGGCTGGAGCACTGTTGTTTCTTGCCGCCTACCAATGGGAAGTGGGTGGGCTGTTCTTCCTGGTCATCCTGATCTTTGTGTTGGGAAACCGCAGGTGGGGCGTGCTGGCCGGGTTTGGCATGGCGTTATTCGTCATGCTGGTCATCACCTTCCTGATCAATCCCGGTTGGGGACTTCCATACATTCGTGCCTCCCTCTCCAACCTCTTCCAGGGGGGCAGCCTGAACGCGGGAACCATATTGTCAGCCTGGTTGCCAGAAGTACCTTTCCCGCTCGGCCCGGTGCTTGCCCTCCTTATCATTGCCATTGTTTTCATTGAATCACTTGCATCCATTAATGCACCCTTCCGCCGGCTGGTATGGACCGCATCCCTGGCCCTGGCCGCTATGCCGCTTGCCGGCCTGGCGATCTTCCCTTCGAATCAGGTGGTGCTGTTGCTGCCGCTGATCCTGGTGGTATCCCTGGTCTGGGAGCGCTGGTTGCGCAGGCGGGTGATCGTCGTCGCTTTACTTCTGCTTGTCGCATTTCTGGCGCCCTTTGTACTCTATTACGAGACGGTCCTCGTCTACTCGCCTCTCTATACTGATTTGTTAAGTGTGCTTCCGCCCCTGGCGATGATCGTCGCGTTATACTGGATGCGCTGGTGGGTAATTCACTCACCGCGTATCTGGGCCGACCAAATCGGGAACCGTACATGAACTGGCGTCACTACCTTATTCTCTTCGCGACCGGACTCATTGTCCCTTTTGGGATCTCCCGCTTTCAAACCCTGCCCGGCTACATGGATGCCGATTATTATTTTGTCGGGGGCATCCAGCTCGCCGAAGGGAAGGGATTTACCGAGCCCTACCTCTGGAATTATCTCGACGATCCCCAGGGACTGCCTCATCCATCCCACACCTACTGGATGCCGCTGGCATCGATCATTTCCGCTTCAGGCATGTGGATCAGCGGCCAGTCGAGCTATGCCGCGGGACGCGCCGCGTTCATTCTTCTTTCGGCCCTGGTCCCGTTAGTGACGGCGGCCCTCGCCTTCGACGTGTCCCGCCAAACGCGGCTGGCGATGGTCTCGGGTCTGCTCTCGATCTTTCCCCTCTACTACGCGCCTTTCATGCCTGTGCCGGACAACTATGCTTTATATATGTTGTTCGGTGGAACCTTCCTGCTGCTGGCTCCCCGCCCGGAAAAATGGATTCCCATCGCCCTCGGTGCCCTGGCCGGCCTGCTGACCCTGGCCCGCAGCGACGGCCTGCTCTGGCTGGGATTGGCCGGGCTTACCGTCCTATGGAAAACAGCCGCGAATGTGGATCACTCCAAAGCTGTAGTTGCGGATTGGCTGAGGCGCATGATTCCGGCCGGTCTGCTTGCTCTCGCTGGTTACCTTATCGTCATGGGCGGGTGGCACATCCGCAATCTCAATCTCTTTGACTCCTTCATGACGCCTGGCGGCGGGCGCCTTCTCTGGCTCGAGAATTACAACCAGACCTTTATCTACCCACCCAATGATCTGTCGCCTGAAGGCTTTCTCAAAGCAGGCTGGGACGCAGCCATCGAAGACCGCCTGATGGCGTTGAGCGCGAACACTGGCAATACCTTTGCGGCTCAGGGTGGCATCTTCCTTTTTCCATTGATTCTCATTGGGCTGTGGCAGCTGCGCCGCGACCTGCGGACGCGGATCGCGGTGACCGGCTGGACCCTTCTCTTTCTTGTGATGACGGTCGTCTTCCCGTTTGCCGGTTCGCGGGGCAGCTTCTTTCACGCCGGCGCGGCCTTCCAACCGTTCTGGTGGGCCGCTGCTCCCATCGGCCTGGACTCGCTCATTACGTGGGCGCGAAAGCGCGGTCAATTCACGGATGCGAATGCGCCGCTGTTCTTCCAGGGCATACTCGTCATCCTTGCCATACTCATGACGGTCTACCTGGTGAACTTCCGTGTCATTGCCAGCGGCTGGGCAAAGGACGATGTCATCTATCCACAGGTGGAGGAAAAACTTCTCGAGAACGGAATCCAACCGGGGGAGGTTGTGATCGTCCGCAATCCGCCGGGTTATTACCTGGCATCTGAACGTTCTTCTGTGTCGCTTCCGTATGGGGACGAATCCACGATCCTGGCCGTAGCCGAGCAGTTCGATGCGAAATATCTAATTCTCGAAAATGGCGGCACCTTTGATGCCATACATGATCTCTACGAGAATCCTGAAGACAATCCATCATTTTCATATCTAGGAGAAGTGGACGGTGCGCGTCTCTACCGTATTAAACCGGCGCATTGACCCTCGTCTGGTCATTGGCCTAACTGCAGGATTGGCTGTCCTGTTCTATCTGCTCGTCAGCGATATAATCTTCCGTATTGGCTTTCCCCTCGACGATGCCTGGATCCACTTCACCTACGCGCGCAACTTCGCAGAGCATGGCCAGTGGGCATTCCGACTTGGCGAAACGTCTGCCGCCTCCACTGCCCCTCTCTGGACGGTACTGCTGGGCCTCGGCTATGTCTTCAAGCTTGCGCCTTACATCTGGACCTTTTTGCTGGGCTGGGTCATCCTGGCCTTGCTGGGCATTCAAGCCGAGGCCACGGCACGCAAACTGGCCCCATACTACAAGCCGCGCCTGCCCTGGGTGGGGCTGTTCTTCGTCACAGCCTGGCATCTCACCTGGTCCGCCGTATCCGGCATGGAAACCCTCCTGCATGGCTATATCATCTTCATTGTCCTAACCAGGCTGATCATCGAGCCGCGACAATACCTTGCTCTTGGTTTCATCGCCGGTCTCAGCATCTGGGTCCGCCCGGATGGATTGACCCTGCTTGGACCACTTCTCTTCACCGCTCTTCTGGTTGAGAAGAATATGCGTTCGCGCCTGGATGCGGTCGCCAGGATCCTGATCGGATTCGGAGCATTGTTCATTCCCTATCTCCTGTTCAACCTTGCGCTGTCCGGTAACCCGATGCCGAACACGTTCTATGCCAAGCAGGCAGAATATCAGCAGTACTGGCTCGCCCAGTCATTGGCATACAGGATCAACGATTATCTTTTGCCGGTCCTGGCCAGCCCGTTCCTGGTCCTGCTTCCAGGCGCGGGCCTCTGGCTGCGGGAAATGATTCAAGATCGTAACTGGGGCGCAATCGCCGGGCTCATCTGGGTTGGCGGATACATCGCTATTTACTTTATGCGTCTGCCTGCGTACCAGCATGGGCGTTACATAATCCCGGCCTTCCCCGTCATGTATTTGTGGGGCATGCTCGGGATGATCAAATTTGTTACATCGCCGAAAGCAAACACCCGGCTTGTCGTTGTGTGGCAGCTATTGTTGGGCGTGTTAAGCGTTCTGTTCAGTATTACCGCCGCCCGGCAGAATGCGTTTGATGTGTATTGGATCGAAAGTGAGATGGTGGAGAGCGCAAAATGGGTTCAGCAAAATATCCCGCCGGATGCGCTGCTGGCAGTCCATGATATCGGTGCACTGGGTTATTATGTTCCGAACCGTATGATCGACCTGGCGGGGCTTATCACGCCGGATGTCATTCCATTCATCCGCGATACCGACCAGCTGCGAGAGTATCTGGATTCAAAGTCGGCGGATTATTTGATCGTGTTCGAAGGCCAGTATCCGGGTCTCACGTCGGGGAAGCCTTCCCTTTTTACCAGCGGCCTGTCGACCAACCTGATTGACTTTGACGATCACATCCAGGTGTTTGAATGGAAGTAGGACCGGTGCGAATGTTATGAAGATGAAATGCGCATACAATTGTGAAAAATTGCCCGCATATGTCTCCTGTGCTATACTCACCAAACCAATTGATTCAGGGAAATGTCGACGATGAATGAAATAACGCTGATAGTCGCAGACGATCACCCGATCTTCCGCCAGGGCGTGGTGGATACGCTCTCGCTGGAGAACGATCTTCGCATTATTGCCCAGGCTGCCAATGGGGATGAAGCGATTGAGCTGATTCGCTCCCTCAAGCCAAAGGTCGCGATCCTCGATGTCAACATGCCGGGAATGAACGGCCAGCAGGTAACCCACCAGGTCACGTCGGAACATTTGCCTACCCGGGTGATCCTGCTTACCGGGTATGATGACATTGAGCAGGCCATCCATGCCGTCCTGGCAGGAGCAGTGGGCTATTGCGCCAAGGAGATCAGCCCTGATATCCTTGCTCATACCGTGCGGGCGGTTGCCGATGGCAAGTACGCAGTTGCCGGGAACATCTTCACCCGCCGGGAGCTCGATCACTGGATCGATGAACAGATGGACGGCGCCCGGCGTTCCTACAGCGAGCCCGGATCGCCGTTCCACCCCCTGTCGGATCGCGAGATGGAAGTCCTGTCCTGTGTGGTCCGCGGCATGAGCAACAAGGAGATCGCCAGCCTGCTCGGCATCAGTCACCAGACGGTGAAGAATCATGTGACCTCCATTCTTCGAAAATTTGGCGTCGAGGACCGGACACAGGCGGTTGTGTATGCCCTCAAGCGCGGCTGGGTCAAACTGCAGAACGATCAGGTCAAGAATCAGGAGTAGCCCACATGACAATGGATCTTGTCCCATCCGCGGATGGCGCACTGAATTTTCAAACGGAACTGGAAGAGACAGAAAAGGCGATTCGTGAAATAACGTTAATGATCGAGCAAAGTCAGGGGGAGGTCTCCAAGCTGTCCCAGCGCAACGCGGCCATTACCACCCATCTCCAGCAAATGCAAAACCAGCTTGATCGTATGTCGGCCGACGAGGTTCGCAGCATCTATGACTCCGCATTGGATGCCCAGCAGCGGCTGCTGGTCATGCGCGGCCAGCTGGAAAAACTCCAGACGGAAAAACAGCATCTCGAGCGGTTTAAGACCACCCTTGGGCAGGCGCTGAGCTCACCGGCAGGTATCTCTGCGGGAGCCCTGCCGCCCGGATCCCTGAAAAGCCCACTGGCAAGTGTGGAAATGCTCGTCAACGCCCAGGAGACGGAGCGCCAGAGGTTGTCGCGCCAGATCCACGATGGACCGGCCCAGGCTCTTTCCAACTTCATTCTGCAGACCGAAATTGCCATGCGCCTGATGGATGTCGATGCATCCCAGGCCCGCGACGAATTGAACAACTTAAAAGCCTCCGCCATGGGAACTTTCCAGAAGGTCAGGAACTTCATCTTCGAGCTACGCCCCATGATGCTCGATGATCTCGGCCTGGTCCCAACCGTTCGCAGATATGTGGATGCATTTAAAGAACAGACCGGTCTCGATATCAATGTGACGGTTACCGGGAGCGAGAGACGCCTCGAGCCTTATGTGGAAGTTATGCTGTTCCGGGCGATCCAGGAACTGCTGGGCAACGCGGCACGCCACAGCCAGGCTACCCTGGTCCGCATCCTGATCGACATGGGCCAGGAACGCGTCCGCGTCAGCGTGGATGACAATGGCAAAGGCTTTGACCCTGAGATCCTACAGCAGAACAACAGCCTGGGACTGAGATTGATCCGTGAACGGGCAGAAATGCTGGGCGGAAATTTCGAAGTGGATACGAATCTCGGTAAAGGCACACGTGTTTCCTTTGGGGTTCCGGCCCGTGCATAACTCTTAAATAATGAATATGATCAGGCTTGACTTCTGATCAGGATCGACTTTCTTCGCAGGGATTGCAGATAGTACGCGGCCCATCCGCCTTTCTGGAAATGTCAGGTTTTGAATGAAATATCGATGTATTTCGACTCCAAATGCCCGATTTTGGGACGTTTTTTGAAGTGAGACACCTTTCTTTTTTATCAATTTGAAATTATTGGTTTTGGTTTATACTGTATAATGCTTGTAGCTAAGATCCTGCTTTGATAGCAGAGAACGCAAGAGAGGAGACATATTCCATGCGTCGCGGAAGAATTCTTATATTCCTTATATTGATTGTGGTGGTTGGTCTGGGATTACTTGCTCTACTTTGGACTCAGTTCGGTACCCAGGTGGCCCCTCAACCAACACAAGCAGTATTAACAGAGGTTTTTTACGCTGCTCAAAACATTCCTCAGGGGACAACCATCACTTCTGAGATGCTCGGTAGATTCTCCATTCCGCCGGAAAATGTAGCAGAGGTCATGTTCACCGCCAGTGAAGAAAGTGCATTGGTCGGGCAGACCGCCCGCCTCAGCCTGGATCAGGGAACGTTGATCACCTCGTCCATGGTCGGCTCCGGCCCCGTCGAACTTTCCGG
>DATAKV010000564.1:0-11920 GCA_036261375.1 Anaerolineales bacterium | reverse complement strand
TACTCCATTGTCGGGGCAGGTCCTGGACCCCTGTCGTCGGCAGGGGTTTAACAAAACGTCCTGCAGCGATTATTGTGGGTTCGCTTTCGACGCTATTGCCACCTTCGTTCTCCCAACGCTGGGTCTGGTAATGTTCGGTTTTCTGTTTTACGGGTTTGATACTCTTGTTCATACTTATCACCTTTCTTGAACAGCTTCAGAACATGATCAACAGCACAATTACTATGGATAGCATATCGATAAATACCCATGCAGCTGGCTGTTTTGGGTCAATGGATTACAAAGCGGGCTTCTGTCGTCCATCTTCTCTGTGGATGCCTGCGGCAGCGATACGCAAGTGTTCTGACACACGATCGGGCGTTTCGCTTTTGCTGATGAACGAATCCGCGCCCGAAGACGTCGCAGCCTGTTGACGGGCATTTAGACTGCTGATCAGAACGATTACCAGCACGCCCGTACAGGCCTCGCGCAGGATTGCCAGCGACGCGCTCTGCGTGCCGCCTGGCAGCATGGACCAGTCGATCAACAGCATATCGGGACGAAGGGTTGGTGCTTGCGCCAACGCAGTGGTCCAGTTGGATGCCTCTCCGATTACGTCCAAATGCAGGTCGAGCAGCACAAGCCGCAAAGCAGAGCGTTCATAGGTCAGGGGATCGGCTATATATACTCGGGTCATGGATACATGATACAGCACGAACTCCCCGGACGCATCCTGCGTCCGGGGAGTTCGTGTCTCCGCCACTTGGGGGAGGCGAGAGATGGTCTTATTCCGCCATACATACACAGTTGCGCCCGGCGCGCTTGGCGCGATAGAGTGCCGCATCTGCTGCTTTCAGGACCGCTGTCCTTGCCTCGCCGTGCTTCGGAAACACAGCTACGCCGAGTGAAAGGGTCACCGCAGGGAGGCTGTGCCCATCAATCTGCAGGGAAGTCCGCCGGGCAAGCTTTACGATCCGCTCGGCACGCTGAAGAGTCACTTGAGTCGATGCATCCGGCAGGATCAGGATGAACTCATCGCCCCCGTAGCGACAGGCAATATCTTCACGGCGCACCTGGTTGAGCAGTACACTTCCCAGCTGCCGCAAAGCTTCGTCGCCGGCGGCATGCCCCCATGTATCGTTGTAGCGCTTGAGATTGTCCAGATCCAGCATGATGATGCCGAGCGGTACATGTTTTCGCATGGCGCGCACCAGTTCGCGCTCTAATGTTTCCTCCATATAGCGGCGATTGAACAGTCCCGTCAGATGATCCCGCACCGATTGCTCAAGCAGGAGTTCCTGACTCTTGAGCAGGGCATCCTGGGCTCGTTTGCGCTCCGAAATGTCGCGGATGTTGCACTGGATCACTTTCTCTTCGCCCACCCAATACACGTTACTGACAAATTCCACGTCGACCAGTCGCCCGTCTTTCGCCCGCAGCGGCAGGTCTTCGTAGCGGATATATTCGTCTTCCTGCAGTATGGCGAAAGCCTCCTGGCTGGCTTTAACGTCGCGAAATGCACCCATCTCCCATAGCCTCTTTTGTACAAACTCTTCGCGCGAATAGCCCAGCATCCGGATGAGAAAGGGGTTCACATCGGTGATCGCGCCTGTAGCGGCATCCAGGATGAGAATCCCATCCTGGGCTGCCTCGAACAGCCGGCGGTAACGGAGTTCGGAGGTTTTTATTTCCTGTACACTCGCCATCAAATCTTTCCTTCTATCCAGATAGGAAACGAAGGAGAACGGAATGTACGCCGCTCTCTGATGAACAATTCCCAAGAGACAGATTGCCTACCTTTAATCGGCTGCGTCGGCAGTGACCTGTGAACTGGAGACTGGTGAGTTCAGCCGGGTCGATTCGGTGGGGACGTCAGATGAATGCTGTGGTTCAATGACAAGCTTGATGGCCGTCCACATTTTATTCTGAATCATCACATTTGAGAATTCCAGCACGCAACAAACGTAAATACCGTCCTGTTTGATGCAGCTGGTTGCCAGGTCTACCGCCTTCATTGCCTGGTTGACCGCTTCTGTGCCGATGGCCTGCACTTCCACACGGCGATTTTCGCGAACAACGCCTGCAATTGCGCCCGCGACGGCTGATGTCTGTGAAGTGGCTGCTACTTTGATCAGGTTCATACGGGGTCTCCTGCATGAGAACATGAATGTCTTTTTGTGGCCATTTTGGGTATGAAGTAACCAATACCCAGCCGTCTACAGTACCATTTACATCCTATAACAAATACTCTCCAGCCACATCCAACTGCTGGAGAGTATTTGCCTCCCCCACTTGGGGGAGAAAGTAGTAAAGATCAGGGAATAATATGGGTACGCAGTGCCAGAGTCACTGCTTCGGTACGGCTGGCAACCCCCAGCTTGGACAGAATATTACTGACATGCGATTTAATCGTGGATGGGCTTACCGTTAGCTTTCCGGCGATCTGAGTATTATTCAGCCCGTCCACCATCAGTGCCAGCACTTCAAGCTCGCGACCGGTCAGGTTGTGGCCAGGCTGCGGCTGGCCGGCTATATGAACCAGAGTCTGTGCCACCTCTGGCGAAAGTGTGGCGCGTCCAGCATGGGCTGCGCGGATGGCCCGTACCAGTTCCTCGGCAGTGATATCCTTGAGCAGATAGCCAATCGCTCCCGCTTCGAGCGCATTCCTGACCAGATCGCCAGTTTTGAAAGAGGTCAGTGCGATCACCTGAACCTGCGGAAAACGCTGGCGAATCACGCGGGTGGAGGCTGCCCCGTCCATATCGGGAAGGACCATATCCATAAGGATCACATCCGGCAGCACCTCCGCACACAACTGGATGGCCGCTTCACCACTTTCGGCTTCGCCCACTAATTGCAGGTCGTCGAAGATCTTCAGGAAGGTCGCCAGTCCCCGACGAACCATCGCATGATCGTCAACGAGCATCACGCGGATGAGCTGGGAGGCAGGGTCGTTCATTCATACTCCTTACTTTGTACCCCATTCATCCGGCCCGGCATCCAGCGGATGGTCAGCTCAGTGCCGTGGCCAGGTCGGCTGGTGATCGATAATTGTGCTCCTACTCCTTCTGCCCGCTCACGCATCATGCTCAAGCCATAATGGCCGGAGGTTATCTGTTCGGGGTCGAACCCCAGCCCGTTATCGCGGATGATCACTTCGATGGCTTTTTCGTTGTGATTCAAATGGATCTCCACCGAACTGGCTGCCGCGTGTCTGGCAACATTATTGAGTGCTTCCTGGCAGACGCGGTAGATCGCGACCTGCACATCCGCGGGCAGCGCGCCCTGCCCCACCACAGTGACTTTGACCGGGACATTCGTGCGTCCGGTAAATGCATTTGCCAGCAAACCCAGCAGATCGCCCAGCTCGGCATCGATCAACGTGGAAGGGCGCAGCTCTGCAAGCAGGGCCCGCATTTCTGCCATGGCGCCGCGTGTCAGCTTGCGTAAGTCCTCAAGCGAGCGCCGCGCCTCCGCCTGGTCCCGTTCCCACAGGCGCGGCAGGACTTCCGCGATCAGACCCGCCGAGAAGAGCGACTGGTTGATCGCATCATGCAGATTACGCGCCAGTTTTTGTCGTTCCTCCAGCACCGCGAGCGCCTGCGCCTGTCGATTGAGTTCGGTATTGACTATGGTGATCGCGGCCTGGTTCGCCACACTCAACGCCAGGTCCGCGTGATGGGGTGTGAAGAAATTTCGCTTCTCATGCGCCACGCCCACTTCGCCGATCATACGGCCCTTCACGGCCAGCGGCACCCACATCCAAGAGTGCATGCCCTGGATCAGCGCAGACGCCCCATCGTCTAAAAGCGCCCGCAGGGATCGTGCCTGGGGGTGATCGCCCCACACTTCCGCGATCCGAATCGGCTTGTGTCCCTTGAACAGCATACCCTGGGTTTCCGTCTCCTGCAGGTGGATGCGCAAAGACGGGGCAAGATCTAATTGAGGATTGCCGCGCATGGCCAGGGTAACGAGCGTCGAGTCTTCGAAGACAAATAATCCACAATGGGCGTACTCGATGATTTCACGGAGCTGCTCGAGGATCAGGCCTGGCTGAAAATCCAGCGTGGAGGCGAGGGTATGAGAAATGGCGAGCAGCGTCGCCAGTTCGCGCATCTGAGACTCTACTCGTAAATCTAGATTTCTTTCTGTCTGGACGCGCTGGCTGACATCCCGGATGATGCTCAATAGACAGGGCCTGTCGCGAAACATCATCATCGATCTGCGTACTTCGACATGGAACGCCGAACCGTCTTTACGCAGATGGACAATGGATGCTTCGAACACCCCGGGTTCGGCGCTCCGGGCCTGCTCCCTGAACAGGGCATGGTTTTCAGGAAGCATAAAGACCGCCGGATTTAATCCGATAAATTCGTTACGAGTGTACCGGTGCATCGCACATGCGGCAGGGTTGGCTTCCACCACTGAATCCAGCCCTATATCGTAGATGACCATCCCGTCGCTCGCGGCACTAAAAATATTCCGATATTCTTCTTCAGAAGTCAACCGGTTGTCACGAATCTGACTCATAAACCGTACCTTTTGTTTTCCGATGCGGCTTCAGCGTTTATTTATTGTACTCCAATAGGCAGCCCTGCTTCGAAAAGGAAACGTTTTAAAGTCGCAAAAGCGGTCCTGGCAGAGCCTGCATCCCTTTCTCGTACACACTCTTCTTTTTTTCAGGGTTGATTTTCTCAGACATCCTTGCTCCATGGATCGTCGCCGAATGGCGATCTTTCCCGTTTCTTTCTTTGTCGGCTGTGGTCCCAGCCATTCCACCAGATTTGCTCAAGTGTTGGACTAACTGCTGCATACGGGTTATCACTACGCCGCTGACCTGCATCGAAGGCTTTTTCACCCTCTGTATACACACTTTCTCTTTGTGCATGTGTGATGGTTTCACCTGTCACTGCTTCCTGCCTTTTTTATTGGAGACAAACCTCCAATGGAGATCAACTATAGGCCTGTCACGGAAACATTTATTGCTATGCTTCTGCCTCCGCTTCCATTCGATCCAAACGGGTGTAGTAATCACGGATCTCCTTCAGGTGTGCCCAGGCGATCTTTCCGGTGAGCATTAGGTTGTCACCGGTCACATCCGTCTCTTTATCCCTCGCGCCGTGCTCGAGCTCCACCTCCAGCCCTCGCCGGAACTGTTCCAGATCCACCTGCGACCAGTCAATGTTGAGCTGGGCTCCGATGGAGCGGGCTTCCTCTGTTGAAAGTTTCCGTTTTTCATTCGGCGGAGTCCCGGTTCCTTTTCCTGTCTTGCCCGGAACACTTCCAGCCAAATAATGGTCCCGTACTTTCGCTGAGATCTGGAGATCAGTCATCCGTTCCGCAGCTTCAAGGGCAGGCATGTAAGCATTGAGCTTCCCCCGCCTGATCCGCTGCTCCAGCTCACCTTTTGCCTCCCCTGGCCCAAAGATCTGAACGGAGTCCGCACCCCGGATGGCAGCGATCACCTCCTCGTAGTATTTGTTGAGCTGGCCCACATAGTTGCGGTCCCTTGGGTCAGACAAAGGGATCTCGGTGAGCCCTACCGGGGTCCTGGCCTGGGAATTGCCGGGATAGGCGGTATATTTTACGCTACTCGAGGGGATATGCCTGATCTCTTCCTCTCCATCTGTAAGAATGACGAGGATCGCTTCCTGACGGTCGATCCATACACCGATTTCCTTTTTCATTTAACTCTCCTTATCCTTTTCCATAATTATCGACCTTTTTGAAATCGATATATCCACGCTCAACGTTTGTATCGATCAACTGCACCCGCACTCGTTCGCCGACATCCAACCCTTCGAATCCCTCCACCAGCTTGCCTTCGACAGGGATATTGAGAAGCCGCACCCAGGTCCCCTTGCCCGAAGCACCTGTAACGATCGAATCGAACCGCTCTCCGATCCGTGCTTTGAGCAGGAGCGCGGCGGCGGACTTTTCGACCTGCCGCTCGACTTTGGTCGCTTCATCCTCCGCCTGGGTACAATGGGCAGCCAGAACATCGAGGTCATCCTTGTTGTAGGGAGCCGGTTTGCCTTCGATGACTGCCTTCAACAGACGCTGGGTGATCAAGTCGGGATAACGGCGGTTCGGAGCGGTGGAATGACCGTAGTCCCTGACTGCGAGACCAAAGTGACCCGGCGCATCCACTCCAGGAAGCTCGGCTATGTATTCGCCTGAACCCAATAGCTTGACCACAGCCAGCGACAGGTCCGGGAACCGGATTGGATGTGCGGCTTTCTCCTTGATCAAAAACTTCTCCAGCGCTATTGGATCCGGCCTCTCCGGGAGACTGAACTTGTGTTCCGCAGCGATTTCAACGATCCGGTCCCAGCGCTTTGGGGTACGGACCACGCGGCGGATCGAAGGGAAATTACTGGCCGAAAGGAAGCGGGCTGTTACACCGTTTGCTGCGATCATAAAGGCCTCGATGATCTCCTTGGCACGGTTCTTTTCATCTGTTTCGAGGGCGTTGATCTGATCGCCGTCGAATACAGGCCTGGCCTGGATCGTTTCCAGACTTAGCGCTCCTTCGGTATGGCGTAAACCGTTCATCTGCCGGGCTGCCCGATCCTGCAGACGCAGGTTCCCGGACAGGCCGTCGACAGCAGCCATTGCCTGAGGGATCGCTGCTTTGTCATCGAGCCAGGCAGCCACGCTGTTATAGGCAAGCCTGGCATGGTTTCGCACCCAGGCCCTGTATATATGGGATCCCTGGAGGAAGCCGTCTGCACCCACCACCATTTCGGCCACAACGGCAAGGCGGTCCTCGTTGAAATTCAGGGATGTAAGGTCGGTTGAAACCTTTTCGGGGAGCATCGGAAAGACCCCGGCTGCGGTATATACCGAGGTGGTGTTATGACAGGCATGCTCATCGATCGCCGATCCCTTTATAACGATCGAGTCTACATCCGCGATGGCAACAAGGATCTTAATGGTACCGGCCGGCAACGCCTCGGCAGCGGTAAGCTGGTCCAGGTCACGCGAGTCATCATTGTCAATTGAAGCCCAGATAAGGTCCCGCATGTCATGGATCTCAGATATATCGGTAGTTTGTCTATTCTCGTTGATCGCAGGTGCCTTAAGACCTGCAAGCTCGGCGAGCGCTTCGGCCGAAAAATCAGGGATCAGGCCTCGCTCGAGCATTGCCCGGCGGGCAATGGCCTGCAATAAGGAACGGTGGTGTACGTTATTCGCATTCATCGGGGTTAAAAATATTCATCATAATCCGAATCTAAAGTGACCCATCCCGGGAACCGCCCACACATGCCGTCTCCGGGTTGAGTCAGTCCATGTAATCAAGCGCCCAGGCGTGTTAAGCCTCTTTTTTGGGTACCGGTTGTGAGCGGACCTTTTTTTTCCATTCGCTCAGAGGAGTGCCCGCTTTGCGAGTCTCCTGTTTCATACGCCTGACATGCTTACGCATGCCCTTGGATTTCTTCTTGGTTTTTCCTTCGCTGGATTTTTCGGCCATTCTGTCAACTCCATATTCTGTGGTTAGATTTCCCTGTACGGGACTTCATCCGCTTCAATCCGTTCTAGTACCCGTTTTAGATTGTCCGAGACTAGCCATGAGGCTTGAAGAGACCCTGGAACCAGGTCTGGATCTTCGTGCCGGCTGTTTTCTGGCTTCGCAGCTGGGCGGTGATCTGCCAGTAGGTGATCCTCTCCCCGCAATCACAGATCAGAAACTGCGTATCGGACCCTTCCCCTTTGGCCGCATCCTCGACGATGGAGTTCCGGATGATCTTCCTCTGACAGTGCGGGCATGTAATTTCGTTGTCCATGGGTTTCTCCTTTCCGGCTTGTTCGTGCGCCTGTTCAGAGCCCAGGCGTCTTCTCATCTGGCCTTTTCAGAAATCTTAATCGTACTGCCAACATCGGTCGTAATGTCAACTGGCAGGCTGCCCAGCAGCAGGGTCGGGCTGATGCCGTGCTCGGTGATCACAATCTTGGCGTTATTGCGCAGGGAGTTTTCGATCATCTCCAGGTTCTTGAGGATCTGGGCATTGCCGACGAAATACTTCTCGGCAGCCTCGTTGACCAGGCGGATGGCTTCCGCTTTGCCCTGAGCGACCTGGATGACTGCCTCGCGCTCGCCTTCGGCGCGCTGGACGATCGCCAGTTTTTGTTGTTCAGCAGCTTCGAACTCACCGGTCGCCAGCAGCTTCATGGACCGCCGTTCCTGCTCGGCTGTCTTCTGCTTGTGCATGGCCTTCTTGATATCATCAGGCGGGTCGATCAGGCGTATCTCCACTTTGCTGACGGTCAACCCCCATTCGACAGCAAAGGTGTTCAGGATGCGCTGCAGGTTGCTGGCGATCTTCTCGCGCGCCACCAGGCTTTCGTCGAGCGATAATTCGCCAAATTCCTGGCGCAGGTTCGTCATCGCCAGCTGGATGACAGCCCGCTTCCAGTTGTCGATGTTGTAAAACGTGCGCTTGATACTTTCCTCGTCGCCCGTAGGGCGCACCCACATGACGCCATCCACCGTAATCTCAACGTTGTCCTTGGTGATCACCGGTTGAGGCTCGATATCCATGGTATGTTCGCGGATATCGCGCACGCGCGTGATGTGAACGAGCGGGATTTGAACTCCCGGCCCCGGCATCACGAACCGGCTGTACTTTCCCAGGGTCTCCTGGATGCCGCGTTCGTAGGGCCGCAGGGTAAAGACGGGTCCATATACTGTTCTCATGCAAGTCTCCGTTCCATGGTCATGTGCTTGAAAAGGCATGACCAGATTAATGATCTAGCGTTTCTTTTGTGGTTTGTTCGATCCGGTCCAGGAGTTCGAACTGTCCTGGCCGGTCGGGGCACTCTTGTCCTTCACCAGGTTTTGTACCGGAGACCGCTTATCTGCAGCGGAATTCGTTCCCGATTTTTTTGGCTTGCGTTTACTGACACCTTTGCGTCCCATGGTTTTCTCCTTGTTTGAAATGATCGAGCGATTGGTTAAACGTACTTCTTTCGTTTGATGCCTTTTTGTAAAGAATCATGCTCTCTTTTACGTCATGGGGCGCCGGCCAATGCTTGGGGGGCCATGCTTTCTGCCCGGACCGATAGCGCTGCCTGAACCGCTGCAACGATCTGCTGTTCAGCATTCGCCGGGACTACGGTGATCAACCTGTTCCGCTCAGGGTCCTGCGATAATTCGTCTGCCAGGCGTCCGGTGCGGCTCAAAGCGATGACCGGTCGGCCGCTCTCCAGACTCAAATGGATATCCTTACGGGAAATCTCTCCGCCGTTGATCAGGATGGTCACAGACCGCTGGTCCCGGGATAAAAGTGAAGCTGCATCCACGATCCAGGGTGACTCGTCCCCGAACTGGCTGCCAGGCACAAGGATGAAATGGGTGTAATGAGGCTCCAGCTGCCAGCGCTGCTTTCCCCACCACAAGAATTTCGTGCTGCGAGGACCGTCCGTCCAGGTAACTAATTCCTCGGGCGTGATCCCCAACAGCGGAAATGTATAACCACTTTTCCAGCGTATCCGGCCGATTTCAGCCATCACGCCCATGTCCGTTCCTCCGCAGATGATCAGGGCTTTCATCTCATCTGCAATCCTGGAGATGGACAGGATTGCCCGCCGGGTCGCTGCGGCCTGTTGCTCGTCAATGCCGCCGCCGATCAGTACGATGACGGGATAGGTGTCGGTCAACTGCAACTCCGAGATAGCCTGACCCAGATCCGTTAGCTCTTCGGGGAATACGCAGAGTACCCGCCGGGTGGGAAAATCAATTTTTTGAGTACGCATATTGGTCATTCCTTTGCACGCTTAGAATTTCCCAACAGGTCAGCCACCCGGTATGATTGGAACAACAGCCAGTACGTTCAACCGGGAAATGTTCTTCCTCGATCCAGAGGCCTGCCGCAGCAGGCCGTGCATATACACGACCGGGTAAGCCAGCAGGGTCAGCAGATCCATAACGACAAAGAGTAAATTCAGCTTCACAGGTTTCTCTCCTCGGTATTCTCCTCGAACAGCTTGCGGAAGCGTTGAGTCCTCTGTAGATCGGCTTCGTGCTCGGCTACACTTTTTTTAAATTCACCCTCATCTATAACCACAATGCCTGGCAGGTTCTTGGCATAGAGCAATGCGGCATCGTCTCTGACTTTGATATCGTCAAAGACCTTCAGGAACGCCCCAACACCCTCCCGCACCAGGGCCTGGTCATTAATGCCTGCGGCCTCTACGGGCAGGGACGGCACAGGTAGCTGATTGTCTCCGTAGACAACTCTGACCATTACTTTGCCATTATCGACAAAGGGGTAATCTATGTGGGTCGGTAATTTTCCAAACCGGCCGCGATCCAGGATAAAAGCATAGCGAAGGCCATCGCTGTTGCAGGACACGACCTGTACCAGCAGCTTGTTTGAGAGATCCTGTAAGAGTCGGGTATCGAAGTAATCGCCAAAGGGGATCGAGGTATGTGTGGCAATATACCTGTTATTGAGGATGCCAAACAGAACCACCATTCCCGTGGCGGGATCCTGCGTCAGCCTCCAGCGTTTGAAGCGTGGCAGCAGCCCCCAATTCTTCAGGACCGTGGATACCTGGTCCCTGATCTGCCGGGCTCTCAGGTTGAACGGATTTCCATCACTCGTCTGATTTATCATTTTCATCCTTCTCATCATTTTTTCGCAGATCACGCTTGACCTGATCGAGCCACCCGCGCACCTGATGGTCTGGCTCGGTGGGCTGATAGGAGGCATCCACTACATCGCTTTCGATATAGGGCTGTGGATCATCGTGCTCGTGGTAACCAACCCCGGCCGGCAGCCTGTCAATCGGGTTTTCAAGAATACGCTGGTTGGCCTGCTGGATTTTCAGCCAGCGCCAGAATCCCCACAGGACCAACCCGCCGAAGAGCAACAGGAACATCGGCAGACACCACATCCATAGGAAGGCAATCGGACCCTGCCTCTGCTCGCTGCGCTGGCGTGACTGGTCGACATACCATTGGGAGGTCGCGGCGGCAGCCCGGGTTTGTGTAGCGATATTATCGGCAACCGCCGTCTGGGTGGCAGCGGCGAGATTGTCGCTGTATTGTTGATTCACGATGGCCTGGGCACCAGTCGTCGCCAGGTCTGCCATCTGGGTCTGCCGGATGGCATCCTGGGTCAGAGCGGCGCTTTGTGTTGAGCCGGCTGAATTCAGGGTCGCCAGGGCATTGGCCCGCAGGATCTCGGCAGTAGCAGCGATCTGGGCTGCAATGACATTGGCGCTGTTTTGATCCTGGGTCTGCACCGCGCTCAACGTCCCGTTGGCCGAATTCAGGGTTGCCTGGGCATTGGCCCGCAGGATCTCGGCGGTGGCCGCTGCCTGACCCGCGGCGTAAGCACTCTCCTGGGTCTGCGCGGCTGCCAGGGTTGCCTGGGCACATGCTTCACAGGATTGCGCCGGCGTAACCACAAAAGACTGTGGCCCGGTTGGGGTGTTTGTCAGTGTCGAACAGGCGGAAAGAATCAGTATCCCTGTTACAAATCCGTAAATGGTGAGAACACGTAATTTATTCAACGTTTTGCCGATCCGGCAGACTGGAAATAGATGCCCGGTTTAAAAGAGGCAGCTTAGAGGGCATCCATCAAAGCCTTGAGCGGCCTGACCCTGATCACCTTGCGTGCATCTCTTGCCTTGTACGTCATTGGCTCCCGGGTCAATGGGTGTATGCCTTCGTGCTGGCCCGTGGCAGGCCTCTCGACGACATTCAGTTTTAGCAGGCCCGGGATGAGGATTTCGCCAGGTCCCTGTTTGCCTAGTTGTTGAGTGATGATCGCGTTGATCGTGTCGAGTGCTGCTCCAGCCTGGAGCTCATTGAGCCCGCTTTTCTCAGCCAGGATTGTCAGAAACTGGGATTTGTTCATCCTTCGTGTAGGCATTGTATTTATTCCTTTATTTACCAACCGATCTTGATACCTGTAAAAATCTTAATTTCCGT
>DATAKV010000558.1:0-12736 GCA_036261375.1 Anaerolineales bacterium | reverse complement strand
TGGAAGGTTGAGATGACAGATTTACATCAAATGAAATGTGTAGCGTGTCGTCCAGGCACCCCGACGATCTCACAGGGAGATATGTACATGATGCATCCGCAGATCCCCGAATGGATGGTCAGGGAAGTGGATGGGATGCAGCGCCTGGAGCGTGTTTTTAAGTTCAAGGACTTTTCCCAGGCCCTCGAATTTACGAACCTAATCGGTGCAATCGCCGAAGAAGAAGACCATCATCCCTTGATCGTGTTGGAGTGGGGTAAGGTTACACTGCAGTGGTGGACTCATACGATAGGTGGACTGCATAAGAACGATTTCATCATGGCGGCAAAGTCAGACCAGCTCTATAAGTAACTTTCATCCATGGGAAACAAATTGTCCCGCCGGCAGTTCCTGCGCCTGGTGTGGTTCGGCTTTGTTGATTTGATCCTGCTGGCGATTGGAGGCATTGTGTATAGCGCCTTCCTCGAACCGGGCTGGTATCGTGTCGAAACAGTACATCTCACGCTGCGAAGACTCCCAAAATCCTTTTCAGGAATTCGTATTGCGCAAATCAGCGATATCCATATGGGCGGGTGGATGGACAAGGAACGTTTACAGCGCGTTGTCGATCTGCTTCTGGAACAAAAGCCTGAACTCATTTTGATCACCGGGGACTTCCTGACCGGGCATGGATTGGAAAGCAGCCACAAACAGGCAGTCGACGATCTGAGGGAGGTACTGTCTCCGCTGGCAAATATCGTTCCTACCCTTGCCGTGCTCGGTAATCATGATTATTGGACAGATGCTCAGGTTGTCCGTGAGATGCTGGCTTCCTGCGGCGTCACAGATCTTACCAATTCAGTATTCACACTGACGCGGGACGAGGCAAATCTGCATCTGTGCGGCGTCGACGATGTCTGGGCCGGCGATGTGAAACTGGATGAAGTGATTGCCCGATTGGATGATGACAGCCCGGCGATCCTGCTGGCTCACGAACCGGATTTCGCCGAGACCAGTTCGGCGACAGGAAAGTTTGACCTGCAGGTTTCGGGCCACTCTCATGGCGGGCAGGTTGTACTTCCCTTAGTAGGCCCACCTATACTGCCTTATCTCGGAAACAAATATCCAAGCGGCTTGTACCAGGTTGGGAATATGGTCCAGTATACGAACCGGGGAGTAGGGATGTTGAATCCAGCCATCCGTTTTAATTGTCCGCCGGAGATTACCGTTTTTGTTTTGGAGAGCCCGCTTTGAGGCTTTCCCGGATTGCCGGGAGCGCCTGCCGCCAGGCAATGTTAATCATTCCAGAATACCGGGCCAGCCAGATGGGAATATTCTTTTCTGTGAATTCGATCGGGATGGCAGGATGAAAGTCCACGATACGACCATCGACCTCATACACATAGCGCCCGCTTTTCTGGACGACGGGCTCGGCTCTCAGATATTCCCGAAGCCTTTCCCTCTCTGAGGTTGTCATCCAATGGGGTGGATCAGATGTGGCTCTAAACCCGGATATGAGCCCCAGGTCTCGCAGCAGTTGACTTTCGCGTGTCTGAAGCGCGTTATTTTTCGAACGGAAGTAAACAACATCCGGATCGATATTTACAAGCGGACGCATCCACAACCGGTGAACGCTCGAGCGAATCGCATTTTGCGTGGAGGTGTCGTTCGGGTTATTCAGCCACACGCTCAAAGGCCGGTTGAGCCAGAAGGGGGCGACATCGGGCCCGACGCGGATCCCATCACAGAGACCCAGTGAAGGCAGGATCGGCGCACCGCATGCCAGGATGTAGGCATCCCCTGATGCGTTGCGGATGACACGCAGAGCATTACGATAGGCAACTTCACGCGGGATGTCCTGGTAGCGTTTGCCAACCGAGCCGCCCAAATAGAGAAAATCCAGTTTGAGATACTCATACCCCCACCCGCGGACTTTCCGCATGAGCCGGTCGAGCCATTCCAACACTTCTGGGTGAGCTGAATCAAGCGCATAAGGGTTGCCGGTCCAGGTGATCCCGGCTCGGACTGGATTACCATTTTCATCCCGTAAAAGCCAGTGCGGGTGTGCTCTGATCAGTTCCGATTCGGCCGAGACCATAAAGGGTGACAGCCAGAGACCCGGGGTGCGGCCAGTAGCAGCAATCCGATCTGCAAGCATTTCCATGCCGGAAGGAAACTTCACGTTAGCTTCCCAATCCCCATGGGCGATCTGCCAGCCATCGTCGATCTGGAATACGTCGAAGGGTAAATCTCCAAGATCGTCAAGTATTTTCCAAGTGACCCGCTCATTGATCCAGCCAAGGAGGCTGTACCAGGAACACCACACACGCGGAGCTTTCGGGAACCGGCCTTTCCCAAGAATCGGTTCGAGTACCGAGAGGTAGGTCGAGAACACCTCATCCTCAGGGCCGCGTGTTACAAGCCACCGGCCTTCATGGCCGTCCTCAAAGAAGCCGTGCAGGAAGCTCCCCTCCACTTCCACACGACCGCTTAATCCTAACGACCCAAGAAGCAGGATATCATCCTGGCCGAGTTCTACAGCTCCAACCCAGGCGCCGATGTGATTTTTATGGAGCGAATATCCAGGATCCTCGTCCTTCATCCGGAATTCTGCAGCACGGACCGGGACAGGCGGCTGGCCAGGATCGAGCCAGGTCGTCAGGGACCAGGACTGCCATCCATGACGGTAAAAAAGGTTCGGAGGCTGGGGCAGGTTAAGGCGCAGCGATGAGGCGTTGAAGATATGTGTATCACCCCGGTCTGGCAGGGATTCCAGGGATATGGTCGTGTCAGGCATGATCGCGATTATCCCGCGCTTGTTGTTGACGGTCAAATTGAATTGTGGCATAATGCCCACCATTAAAGGCTGTGAAGGGAACGAGTACATCTGTGTAAGTTGTCAGCGAGCCTGGTGTGGTGAGAGCAGGTCAATGAAGCAGATTGAAAATCCTCCCGGAGCCGCAAGCTGAAAATCATCGTTCAGTCGATGGATATTAAGCGAGCCGAAGTTGTTCTTCGTTACAGGAACAGGATGATGTAAGTCATCCACTGAGTGCCCTGCCGGCTGGCTGGGAATCGGGGTGGTACCGCGAGCGACGCTCGTCCCTGTTTGGGATGAGTGTTTTGTTTTAATGCAACGAACAGCGATTTGCTGATAAGGAGACGAAAATGTTCAAACCTGTATCGCCGAAACTCAATGTTACTTCGATGGAAGAGAACGTCCTGAAGTTTTGGAAGCAGGCCGAGATCTTCAAGAAGACTGTAGAGCAGCGTCAGGGCGCGCCGGAGTATGTCTTCTATGAGGGCCCGCCGACTGCCAACGGAAAGCCCGGCGTGCACCATGTACTGGCGCGTGCCTTCAAGGATATGTTCCCGCGCTACAAGATCATGCGCGGCTTCCATGTCTCGCGCCGCGGCGGGTGGGATACACATGGCCTTCCCGTTGAGATCGAGGTGGAAAAGCAGCTTGGGTTTAAGAACAAGCAGCAGATCGAAGAATTCGGCATCGATAAATTCAATGAGCTGTGCAAAAAATCGGTGTTCACCTATATCCAGGACTGGGAGAAGATGACCGACCGGATCGCTTTCTGGGTCGATCTGGAAGATGCGTATGTGACCTACACCAACGATTACATCGAGTCGGTCTGGTGGATCCTGAAGAATTTCTGGGACAAGGACCTGCTCTACAAGGGCTATAAGGTGGTCCCATACTGTCCGCGCTGCGGCACGCCGCTCTCGGATCATGAAGTCGCGCTCGGCTACGATGAAGCGACCGATCCCTCGGTCTTTGTTCGTATACCGCTGGTGGACCAGCCGGATGTTTCACTCCTGGTATGGACGACCACACCCTGGACGCTTCCGGGAAATGTAGCTGTCGCGGCCCACCCCGATGTGGATTATGTAATCGTCGAACACGACAACAATGGTGCCAGGGAAAAACTGATCCTTGCCAAATCGCTGGTCGAAAAAGTCTTTGGCGATGACGAAGTGAAAGTCCTGGAAACGCTCAAAGGCAAAAAATTGAACGGTGTGAAATACCACCCCCTGTTCACATTCCTGCCGCCTGATAAACCGGCGCATTTTGTAGTGCTGGGCGATTTCGTCACGACCGAGGATGGCACGGGTCTGGTCCATATGGCCCCGGCGTTCGGCGCCGAGGATATGGAGATGGCGCGCGAGCACAACCTGCCAGTGCTGATGACCGTCCTGCCGGATGGCACGTTCATTCCGGAGGTAACACCGTGGCGCGGCGTCTTCGTCAAAGATGCGGATAAAATGATCATCGAAGACCTGCGGGCGCGCGGGCTTCTGTATAAATCGGAGGCGTACACGCATACTTATCCGTTCTGCTGGCGCTGCGGCACGCCGCTGTTGTATTACGCCCGCGAATCATGGTACATCCGCACCAGCGCCTTTCGTGACAGGCTGGTGGAGCTGAACAACACCATTGGCTGGGTGCCGGAGCATACCAAGAGCGGCCGCTTTGGGAACTGGCTGGCGAATAATATCGACTGGGCATTGAGCCGGGAGCGATACTGGGGCACACCTCTCCCGGTCTGGGAGTGCGAGTCCTGCCACCACCGAGATGGGATTGGCTCTGTGAAGGAACTCTCCGAAAAAGCAGGCCGTGACCTGAGCGACCTCGATTTGCACCGCCCATACGTCGACCAGGTCCACTGGGACTGCCCGAATTGCGGCGGGCGGATGACACGCGTCCCAGATTTGATCGACGTCTGGTTCGACTCCGGTTCCATGCCGGTCGCCCAGTGGCATTACCCGTTTGAGAACAAGGAAAAGTTCGAGTCCCAATTCCCGGCCGATTACATCTGCGAAGCGGTCGACCAGACGCGCGGGTGGTTCTATTCCCTGCATGCCATCAGCACACTGCTCTTCAACGAAGTTTCGTTCAAGAATGTGATTTCCCTCGGCCACATCCTGGATGGGGAAGGGCAGAAGATGTCCAAATCCAAGGGAAACGTCATCGCTCCCTGGGACGTGCTGAACGCCCATGGCGCCGATGCGTTCCGCTGGTATCTGTACACGGCGACCCCGCCGGGACAGGAGCGGCGCTTCTCCTCCGAATTGGTGGGCGAGGTGATCCGTAGCTTCACGCTCACGTTGTGGAACGTTTACTCGTTCTTCGTGACCTACGCCAATCTCGACAAACCCACCCTGACTACTGCCCCCATCGCCACCGGCGACCTGGACCGCTGGCTGTTGTCCGAATTGAATGTGCTGGTCCGTGACGTGACGGCAGCCTATGAAAATTATGACGTGACGAATGCCACTCGCCCGATCGAGGCGTTTGTGGAGAAGATGTCCACCTGGTACCTGCGCCGGTCCCGACGCCGATTCTGGAAGTCCGAGTCGGATTCCGATAAACAGGCTGCTTACTCCACCCTGTACACGGCGCTGGTCACGGTGTCGAAGCTGCTTGCACCTGCCATGCCCTTCCTTGCCGACGAGCTATACCAGAATCTGGTCCGCCCGGTGGATGAGAGCGCGCCTGAATCGGTTCATCTCGTCCAGTGGCCGGAGGTCCTGCCTGAGATGATCGATGAGTCGCTCAACCGGGATATGGCCCTGGTAATGCGCCTGGTGTCCCTGGGACATTCGGCACGGCAGAAAGCGAATCGCAAAGTGCGCCAGCCCCTGGCCGAGGCGGCCTTCTCCGTCGGGAATGCCAGTGAGCGCAGAGCGGTTGAAGTGTATGCAGACCTGTTCATGGACGAGCTGAACGTTAAACAGGTACGTCTGCTGAATGCCTCCACGGAGGCGTTGTCTCATTCGGTCAAGCCGCTGCCCAAGCAACTGGGACAGAAATATGGTAACAAATTCCCGGCCATCCAGAAGGCCATCCTTGCCATGAATGCTGAGGAAGCTTCCCGTCCTTTGCTGGTGGGTTTGCCTCTCCGGGTCCAGGCGAATGGTGAAACGTTCGATGTCCTGCCCGAGGAAGTGGAAGTCAAGTCGCTTGCCCGTGAGGGATTTGCCGTTGCCGAGGAAGGCCCCTACGTTGCCGCTCTGGTAACCGAACTGACACCTGAGCTGGTGAGTGAAGGCCTGGCGCGCGAATTCGTCCGCCGCGTACAGGACCTGCGGAAGAACGCCGATCTGGATGTGGCCGACCGGATCGAGCTGTTCGTGGACGCCTCACCCGGCTTGCGGTCAGCGATCGAGGCGCACCGGGAGTACATCACCGCCGAAACCCTGGCCGCCAGCCTCGAATTTACAAGTCCCCCCGGCGATGCGACCCTTGCCGAAGATGGCTTCGATGGCGAAAAGGTCACAGTAGGACTAAAACGAAAGTAATTTGAAAGGCGCACCCCCGGGTGCGCCTTTTGTTTGGCAGGTTATAATATCGGTAGTGAATGAGTACTTGAGGTGAACCTTGTTTGAAAAATTACCACTACCCGTCCGCAAAACGCTCGCATGGAGTGTGCACCTGTTTACAGCAACAGGGGCGATTTGGGGCTTTCTCACACTGGTCGCCATTTTTGAACAAAACTGGAGGATGACTATTTTTTGGATGGTTATCGCCATGTTCGTCGATGGCTTCGATGGGATGCTAGCCCGCTGGTTCCACGTCAAGGAGTATGCCAAAGGTGTGGACGGCGGCCTGATGGACAACATCATCGATTATTTGAACTACGTGGTTGTGGCCGCCTTCATCCTGATTAAAGCTCCAAACCTGATGCCGGCCGGTTTTGAGCTCCCGGCTGCTTTTTCAATCCTGCTTACGTCTGCCTACCAGTTCTCACAGGTCGATGCAAAAACAGATGAGCAGTCGTTTTTCTTTAAAGGATTTCCATCGGTTTGGAATTTCCTGGTCGTCTATCTGATGCTGATCGGTCTCAATCCGTGGATCAATCTTGCAATCCTGGTCATATGTAACATCCTTGTCTTTGTACCCGTGCGCTATCTGTATCCTACTCGAAATACTCGCTTACGGCGTTTGACACTGGGTCTGACCTACGTCTATGCTGTAATAGGCGCCTGGGGATTGCTCCAGTACCCAAGTGTTCCTCAATGGGTGGTCTGGGTGTCGTTAGGATACATGGGTTTTTACGCACTTATGAGTTTTTTTCCACGTATCGGCGGGGTTAAACTCGCTTAATCGGTATGATTATAGGAGTTATACGCGAGCCGACCGAGGAACTGTATCTCGCCATGCAGCGGCTCATCCCCCAGCTGGGTCCGCACAAAATTCCGCCCAGCCCAGGCCAGCTCGAAGAATTGCTCCGCTCGGAAGGCTGCAGGCTGCTGATTGCCAGGGATCCCGATGAACTGGGCGAGATTGTGGGGATATTGTGTTTGACGCTCTATCGCGTGCCCACCGGCGGGCGCTCCATCGTCGAGGATTTTGTCGTGGATGCAGGGATGCGAAAAAAAGGAGTGGGAGAGGCGCTGATCCGCCGGGCCATGGATGTGGCACGTGCGGCCGGAGCCAATGGTCTTTCTCTGACATCCAACCCCCAGCGAGAAGAGGCCAACCGTTTTTATATTTCAATGGGGTTTCAATTGCGTAAAACCAACGCTTATTTTTATAAACTTGAATAGGATAAAAAAAGGCAGGCGCAGGCCTGCCTTTTTCAATATTTAAGGTCTGTTTGGATTTCCATTCCCGTTATTAGAATTGTTACCGTGATTCCCCGGGTTGCCGTTTCCATGGTCCTTATCCTTGTCTTTATTATTCCCCTGATTCCCTGGGTTACTGTTTCCATTGTCCTTCTCTTTGCTGGAAATCACCATCCCCAGATTGCCCTTCTTATCCTCAGTCAGCACGGCTTTTTTGAACTGTCCCCAGTTTAGAGGAGTCGTCCCATCCGACAGGATAATGCTGCTGAAATCTCCGGACTTCTTCGCTTCGATAATGGTCATAAAAGCGTCTGCATCACCGCCGAGCTTACGGGTCAGCCAGAGTGCCTGGGCGATCACGCCAAAGCCGGTGCCACTTTCATATGCTTCCATGATCGTGCTGTACTCCACGCCGGGAACATCGGAAAAGAATGTGGCAATCGCGCTCCCTATCGGGTGCTGTGCATCGTCCTCGTCTGGCAGGATGGTTGCCGGGTCGATCTCAATGGTTTCCGGTAGGGGTTCCACAATAAACGGATTTCCATCTACATCGTAATCCAACAGCCCGATATCGTAAGCCGTTTGTTCGCTAATTCGAACCGTGAGAACATCCTCATTTTCGTCCCGGAGGGTGATCAGGACGGTGGTTACCCCGGTGCTCAGATCGGTCTCGAGTGTTATTTCCTGAATGGTACCCAAAATGGTATCGGGATTATCGTGTGCTGCGGCAGCGGAAACCCCCAAAACCTGAGTCAAGACCAGAAGACTCACGATCAGCAAACTTATATAGAGTTTTGCCTTTTTCATAGCTTTACTCCTGTCAGGGGCAACTTTGATTTTAATGATGCGGGCTTCCGGAAGCAAAATTATTTGGCAAGAACACCTAACAATTATGCAAAGTCTGCTTGTGGTATTTTACACTGCTCCGTGTAAGAATACTTGACCTCTGTAACCTTTTCGTACTCGCCGCGATATTCGTGAGGCAGCAGCTCTGCCAGGCGGTACATCATTTCGTCGACGATCCGCTGGCGGATCTCTCGTGTCATGCGCACTCCGTCCACGTTCAGACAAATTGGATCGCCAACACGGATGTGGAAATCGGTCCGTTTCAGGTGTGCCAGGTTGCGGAGGAAATCCTCTCCGCCCCAATGGGCAATCGGCAGGAGCGGGGCGCCGGAGCGTACAGCCAGCAGGACGGCACCCGGGTGGGCTCGTTTCAGCCATCCGGTAATATTGCGGGTTCCCTCCGGGGCGATCCCAAAGATATAGCCCTTTTCGAGTGCAGTGACAGCCTTCCGCAGGGCGGTTGTATCTGCTTCTCCACGCCGGACAGGGATCAATCCCCACAGGTTAAACAGCCAGTTGAGAAATGCGTTATCCCACGCTTCCATTTTTGCCCAGCCCGTAATCGGCCGCGGCTGGAGATGCCCAAAGAACACCGCGACCTCGATCTGGCCGGTATGATTGGAATAGGCGATCAAAGGCCCATGCATTGGAACCTTGTCCAGGTTGGGGGCATCGATGCGGCACAGGATGCGGGTTCCTGTTTTTACGATCTGGCCGATGATTTTGTAGAGCATGATGTATTGTTCCAGTCATTATTTTGATGGCAGAGCAAAACTATAGGATCAGGGGCGGGCGTTCTGGTAGTCCTCCGGTGTATCCAGGTCGGCCAGTATGCTGGGTGTTTCGACTTCCATATAGCGGATTTCACCGGCATGGCTGGACAGGAAGTCCCGCGGGGACTGTGGAGTTTTCAGCTCAAGCAGTTCCTGCCAAAGGGAGTTTTCGACCAGCCAGGGATGGCCTCTTCTCTTCTGAAAGCTCGGGACGATCAGCCGAGATGGACGGCTGCGATACGCTTCACAGATCCCTTGCACGGTTCGAGTCTGGACCTGAGGCTGGTCGCCCAACCCGATCAGCGCTGCCTGGACCTTATCCCTGTTCGGCAAAAGGGCCTCCAGCCCGCGCTGTAAAGAGGACAGCATTCCACCCTCTGAATACTGCTCATTGAAGATGCTACGCACTTTATGCAGATAAACGATCTCCTCGATTTGTTCGCGCGCTCCCCCTGTGACGACCAGGACCTCTTGAACGCCTGCGGACTGGTAGGTCGAAATTACGTGCCCCAGTACGGTAGTGTTTCCCCACGGAAGCAGCATTTTGGGCCTGCCCATTCGCTTCGATTCCCCTGCTGCCAGAATAAGAGCCGATATCATAACGTGTCATCCGAAAGCAGGCGCTGGTACATCTCCGGCGTATCCACATCCAGAAGCAGACGGTCATCGTGCCAGGGCAGGTATTCCACGTAATGCTTATGGAAGATGGCTCGTCCGCCTGTATCTCCCTCCAGTGTGGCAAGGTCCTTGAATGTGGAGCGGTCGAACAAGACGGGATTTGCGCGCCTGTCCATAACCATGGGTGCGACTACAGGATATAATCCCTCGGCATGTTTTTCGATAAGGGCGCGCAGGATCGAGTGGGTGACCTGCGGCTGGTCGGCAAGCAGAAAGATGGCACCTCCCACCCTTCGCCCGGCACGTTCAGCTTTCTGCAGCTGGCTCAAACCCGTGCGGATCGAGCTGCCTTGTCCACTTTGCCAGTGCGGATTATGGGCCACTTCCGCGCCAAGATCCATCACCGCCGATTCAATCTGATCGGCATGTGCGCCGCTGACGACCACAATTGGGGACAGGCCTGCTGCCTTTGCGGTCCTTGTCACAGCTCGAACAAAAGGATCGCCCCGCCAATCGAGCAATTGTTTCGCCTTGCCATACCTGGAAGACTCCCCCGCAGCCAGAACAATCCCGGCAATGGGTTCATGCACTGCATGGATCTGTTCATGAAGCAGGCTTGAAATGAGAACTGAATCATAGCCGGAAAGAAGAGGGTTTACCATTCCGTGCGCTGCGGCCTGCAGCTCCGCCGAGTCAGCCTGGTTGAGCAGGACAACCTTGTGGGCATTGTCCGGGATATTCTTCAATCCACCGTTTGGGTGCAGGAGGGCCCGGGTCATCGATTCGGCGTGGATGGTTTCCCCATGGCTCAATCCACTAATTTCAGAATAGAGCTCCGCACGGTGTACAATTTCATTCGAGAGTGTTTTTCCAAGGGCAGAGAGACCCACAACTTGGACAACTCGATTCACAAACCCGGGGATCGCTGGCTCGTGATCCGCCCAGGCTTTGATCGGTTTTTGCCTGGACCCGTCAGCTTCGATCAAGAGGGGAATGTCATGATCATTACTGAACCGGTGCAGCCATTCCAGCAGACTTTCATGCAGCGGTTTTGTCCTGTCTCCATCCATCTTGCCGGTGACAAGCAGGACCCCCTTTAAGTCCTGTTCCAGTTCCTCCAGAGGCGCGGCCGAATCGGTCATGATATGGTGATCGGCCATCTGTGTCTGCCAGGCTCCCAGATGAGACGTGGCCGTCACGATAACGGGATATGGAAGTGTTCTTGCGAGCTGGAACAGTGCAGTAGTTTTCCCTCCTGAGCCGGCGAATGCAATGCAGTCAGATAAATCCGCGCGCAATCCGCGGGCGATCGATAGACTCATTTTTTCATTATACATCGTTCATTCCTTAACCCATGGAGAGGTAAGGTATAATAGGCACGCCGTTCAAGAACGGTGACATCTACACCAAGGCAAAGTGATGGCTAGCAACCCCCTAATTTCCCCAGAATACTGGACGACCCTCCAGATTACCCGACAAGACGTTGAATTTCTCCATAACTATCTGTTCGAACATGAGACCCCGTTAACGGCACGCGAGCTTGTATCTGTTTTCATCGATGATCATGTTCGCGCGGAACGGCTCGCCACCCAGAGGCAGAGGGAAGCCGGTGGCAGAACCTATCTTCCCAAAGACTCCTATCAAGTGGGCGATGACCTGCTCTTCCCGTCCTTGGATTGGAAGCATGGCAAGGTGAAAGCCGTCCGGGCAGGAGTCAACCCTGAGATCGGCTCCTTCGATGTCCTGACCGTGGACCTGGACGGCGGCGCGGAACGATTGTTCGCGTCGAACCTTGCCTCGCATACCCTGAATGACCAGCCGGTGACGATCGAGGATGAGGAATTTGATACGGAGGAGATCAAGCGGCTATACGGCGCCTTGATCGAGAAGAAAATCGAAGCTGCGTTCCGGGCGGATGATGAGATCGTCCGCATTGCCGGCCGCTGGTTCCCGCGCGCGCTCCTCATCGACGTCAACGTAGGACACCTGAATTTAGCGGAAGCCGTTCTGGATATGGCTGGCGGCGAGCCTCTGCCGACGCCTGCTCTCCTGAAGGATGTATCCCTGCCCGAAGGAGTAAACCCGAAGCTTGCCGAGTTCTCTCTGAACCTGGCGCTGCAGGAAGATGATCGCTTCGATGAGGTGGGGCCTGCCGGTCAGGTTTTATGGTGTCTCCGCAGGCTCGAGCCCCAGGAAGTCCAGGAAGTCCCTCTCTATCTGCAGTACAGCCCAATCGAGTTTGACCGGTCTGTCCTGGATGATCAGATGCTCAACCTGGAGGCTCATCTCGACGATGAATTAAATGATCCAGATACGGATCATGGCACGGATCTCAAGGAAGTCACGATCTCCCTGATTTTCCCCCATCTGCGTGCGGGAACGCTGCCGCTCTCGGACCGGGTACGCTCCCTCTTCCCGACCGCGTATGAGTCTCCGCGGGTTCGCTTCACGCTCGTCGATGGCCGCACCAAAAAACGGATGCCGGGCTGGGTGGTTCGTGAGCACCGTTACGTGTATGGCCTGCGTGAATGGTACAAGGCGAACGAGTTGATGCCTGGCAGCCTGATCCGCATCCAGAGCAGTGAAAACCCGGGCGAGGTCATTATCGAAGCAAAGACCTATCGTGCGACCAAGGATTGGGTACGCACCGTGATCGTCGGCGCCGATGGGGTGCTGGTGTTTGCCATGTTGAAGCAGCCCATCTCTGCAGAGTTCAACGACCGCATGGCCTTTGCCATCCCGTCGATGGGCGCGGTGGACCAGCTATGGCTGCAGAACAATAAGCGTCCCTTTGAAAAACTGGTGGCGGATCTGATTCGTGAGATGTCCAAGCTGACCCCGCAGGGACATGTCCATGCGCAGGAGTTGTATTCCGCTGTGAACATTGTGCGGCGTGTGCCGCCTGCCCCCCTGTTCGCTCTGCTCTCCAGCAAACCGGAATT
>DATAKV010000550.1:0-4318 GCA_036261375.1 Anaerolineales bacterium | reverse complement strand
CCCAGGCGATCTGCTGCCCGAACGAGGGGCGGAGCTCGGTCTGGTAGGGCGCGCATGTCCAGGTCGGGACCGTCCCCATGCTTCGATAAGCAACCATCTGTCTGTGTGCCTGCCTTGCCCAATCGGACGGGACCGCCCATTCCTGCCAGTGATGCTCGTCCAGGCCGCTGACGTTCAGAGTGGTCGGCACCGCCACCTTGGCCCCCAGGCCGGCCAGACGCTCGGCAAACTCCAACCCGGCATCGCCGATGTAGACGGTGCTGTCGATATGGGCGGCTGTGATGTCCAGCAGTTCCTGTGCTCCGGCCACCTCGGCCATGCGGACAACAATGGACATCGCCATGCGGGTTGCGGGTCCGTGATCGCCATTCAGCATTTCGTGGTCTTTGGAAGATAAGGTCAGCATATAGAGAACTATTATGATCCTATGAATTTCTATATCGTACTGTTACGCTGCCCCGCTTGGCGGGATCGAGGACATGCTTAACCGGCGTTGCCTGGAAGAGAGATAGATACCGGCCAGGATCAACAATCCACCGAGCAGGACGGCCCGGGATGGTACCTCGCTCAAGACCATGTAGGCCAGGATAGCCGATGCCAGCGGCTCGGCAAGTGTGATGATGGCCACCAGGGTCGCGGGGATATAGCGCAGAACCCAATTGTATGTCGAATGGCCGATTAGCTGGGGAAAAAAGGCCAGCAGGAAAATCCATCCATACGTGCGAACGGGATATCCAGAGGGAGATTCCCCTGAGGCCAGCATGAAGAAGATCAGGACTGTGGCAGAAATCCCATACACCAGAAAGATGTATGGAAGCAGCGACATCTTTGCACGCAGTTTTCTGCCGATGATGAGATAGCCTGACACCGTCCAGGCGCCGGCGAGTGCCAGGAAGTTCCCCCACATGGTCTGCCCCTGCATCACCTGGACGAGATCCGGGCAGATCAGTCCGCGGTCCCAACGACACGCATCGGACATGCCAATGAGCGCTCCTCCCAGGATGGCAATTCCCAGCCCGAGCAGGGCGGATCGTTCCAGCCGCTCGCCCAGGAATACCGGAGAGAGCAGCGCCACCCAGAGCGGACCGGTCGAAACAAACACCACCGAGCTTGCCACGCTGGTGAATTCAAGCGAGCTGATCCACGTGGCAAAGTGTACGGCAAGGAATAAGCCGGAGACAAGTCCGAGGAGGAGCTCATTACGGGTCAGGCTCATGAGTTCCTCACGATGGCGGCTCCAGACGATCGGGGCCAGAAGCAGCGTGGCAAAGGTCAACCGCAGAGCGGCAATGACCAGGGAGGGAGCGTCCTCCTGTGCAAACCGGATAAAAATGGAGGAGGTGGAAACGGCCAGGATGGCAGTGGTCAGTGCGATAGGCAGGATAAAACGCTGTCGTGGATGGGCCATCTGCCCATTCTACCGTAGGTCAAATTTCCATGCGCGGCGTGCGGCGGTAGTCTGATCGGTGTCCGGAAAACGCCTGGCTGAGCCAGTCGGCCAGCTCATCGAGGGCGAACGCCTCCTGGTTGTCAAGGACCGTTTGAAGCTTTGTCAGGTGTTCCTTCAATTCCGTGACCTGCTTCTGGAACTGATCGATGGTTTCAGGTGTGGCCTTCTCCCGCAGCTCCTGGGTTGCTTCATGAGCCTTGTCTACCTCCTCCATAGCCCTCTGGATATACTCCACCATAAGATCCCAATCCGTCATGGTCTTGCTCCTTTCTGGAAGGAATCTTTTCCAACTTTACAATAGCACGCTGCCGGCTGGAATTCAAGTGACTTAAAACACGAAGGCCCCGCTCATGGAACGGGGCCCTGGATTCGGTTTGGTTTTACGGGAGTGACGGGGTATTTTCTGCGAAATATTCGTGGTTGTCCGCGTTCCGTATGGCATTATCGGGATTCGAAATGGCCAGGTTTTTCGCATTGGTCTGCCCGTAGGCGAAGTCATCCGTCCCGGCGACCACATCGAAGTGACTCATCTCGTGGATCAGAGTACCTGCCTTGGAGTCGGTACCGGTGGCCGGAGCCTGCCAGAAGACCTTGCACAGGTAGATCTTGTATGGGTCGTTGGAATACACGTAGGCATAGTAGTTCTGCTTGCACTTGCAGTCGAACGTGATGCCGGCATTATCCATGGCATCTGAAATCTTGGTGAAGTTATTTCTTACCGTGGTATAGCGGCTGGAGGCAAAAGCTCCGAACCAGGTGGTATATCGCAATCCCTGGGTACCTGCATTCAAATATGCTTCAGAATTAGCCGCGTAAGTACTGGCGTCCGCCCTTGCCTGGACAAGCAATGTCTGCTGTTGGTCCGTGCAGGCGTTGAAAGCCGTCCCTCCCGGTTCCGGGGTGGGCGGCGGGGTCGGTTTCCCTCGGGTAGGCCGTCCTTCGATAGCGAGGCTGATCTTTTCGGAGGTCAATGAGTCACGGAATTTGAAAGAATTTCCCTTTTCATCGAACAGATTATCTGCCGCGACTGCATAGAAGACCTCATAGACCCCCGACAGGGACAAGTCATAATACTCTCCCAGATTGACCGTGGCCGAAATGCTTTCACCGGCCCTAAGAGAAATATAATCCTGACCCGTTGCGGCCGGGCGCTTGTACAGCGGTCCGGTATAGGCAACCGCCTGGCCGTCACGCATCACGGCAAAGAGCGGCTCTTCCACACCTTCGGCAGGCGTGAACCATTTCAACACGCGCACCGTATGTCTGGTGGGGTTGGAAACGGTCACGGTGACCAGTACATCCTGCGTTGAAGCAAAATCGCCCTGGTCCACACTCAGGCTGACAACGGCGCCATCTTTCGGGGCGGCGCCGGCAACCGAGGTGATCAACAGGGCGGCGAGCAGGGCGAACAATAGTGCATGGGTACGACGTCTGCTTTTCACGGCATTCTCCTCGTCTCGTAGATTTTGTCCATCGTAGCAAATTGGACAACTCAAGTCAAGTAAGAGTTTGTTACAACTTTTACCTTCTCGGGTCCGGTCTGGATTAATATCAGTTTTGATATGAATCAAACCCGGAACTACAGATAAAATGGCCATCATACAACGCAAAGCAATGCACAAACCAGAACAACGGAGCCTTACAAATCCATGAGCACTGATGCCCTTATCGTCGACGATCTACCTGTTTCTTCCGATGCCGCGCCGGGACAACCGATCCCTGCCGAAAGGCCGATGGAGTTATGGGCCTTCCTCGAAAACTCAGATTTCATTCGCAGAAAAGGAAATACCCTGTACCGGCAGGATGAAGTTGAATTGATCCGGCATGATGAATTTTTAGAGACCGATTATCGGTTACTGGTGGAGGCTGGCTGTGTGGGGGTCCGGGATGCCGCCCGCTGGTACCTCACCCATCCGGCCCCCGGCCTGTACGATTGGACCTGGCTCGACCGGGTGGTGGCCGCGGCAGACAAGCATGGCCTTAAGCTGTATCTGGATCTCTGGCATTATGGCTATCCGGATTGGATGGATATCCTGTCTGTGGATGCTCCTGAGCACTTTGCCGAATTCGCCCGCCAGATCGCACTGCGCTATCCTGCAATTCAGTACTATTGTGTCTGTAATGAACCCAGCCTGCTGGTGGAAATGGGGGGCAGGCAGGGAGAATGGGGACCGTACCTGCGTGAAGAAGACCCGTCTGTTTTTCGCAGGCAAATCAGCAGGATGATCATCGAAGCCTCCCGGGCAATCCTGGAGATCAAGCCGGATGCGGTCCTGGTCCTGCCCGAACCCTGGCACGCGACCGACAAAAATCCCGAAGATCACCAGGCGGCCGTGCTCGATACGGTACTCGGTCTGCGCGACCCGCAGCTGGGCGGCTGCTCCGAATATGTGACCATCATCGGCCTCAACCACTATCGTGATTCAACCCTGCCACCCTTTCACCGTCTGCTCCTGAATGCGCAAAAGCGCTGGCCTGCCAAACAGCTGTGGGTGACCGAGACCTCCGGGCCGCCGACGGGCTGGCAGCAGGCCGAGTGGTTCTGGTGGATGCTGGCGGAAACCCGCCTGGCCATAAAAGAAGGCGTCGATATCCCGGTCTTTACCTGGGCGCCGGCCATTTCGATGTTTGATTGGGTCGAAGAAACCCTGCAGCTGCACAACGGGATCTGGATCCTAGACGAAGAAGGGAAGCGTCTGCCAAACGGGAAGATGCTCGAGGCGATCGAGCTTGCCCGCCAGTACAACTACATTCGCTAGACAAAGAAGAATTCTTAAAAAATCCACGATCGCTCAAACGACCGTGGATTTTTCGATTCGAACTGGGCTAGCTCCGGGAGAACCTCCCGGACTCGGTCTCTCGTTCCGG
>DATAKV010000535.1:0-2000 GCA_036261375.1 Anaerolineales bacterium | reverse complement strand
TTCGCGGGCGATGATCACGCCCTGGTGTTTGAGCTTTTCCGCGGCCCAGTTAGCGACATCCACCACGTTCACGGTGCCGGCAATGTTCGAGCCGCAGTGACAGACGTAGACACCGATACGCTCCTGTTTCTGTGCGCTCATTTCACCGTCTCCTTCCCCTCATGTTTGGTCCAGCGCCGCGGCATCGGCAGGCCTTCACTCTTTTTGCGCGGTGCAGCAGGCTCCTGCGTGACGGGCACCTCCACTCCAATCGTGGCCAGGGCATTGCGCGCATTGACCAGCTCCACACCGATGCCAAGCTCCTCCGGCTCTCTCCCGAAAGCCAAGCCCATCAGCTGCGTGAAGAACAGCACCGGCATGTGGTAGTCCGTGCCAAAGTAGTGGTTCATCTCATTCTGGTAAGCATCGATGTTCATCTGGCACATCGGGCAGACAGTGGCCATCAAGACCGCGCCGCGCTCGTCCGCGTCGGCCACGAGGCGGCGGATGAGCTCAAAGGCGGTCTCCGGCCCGATCTGGCTCATGTGACCGCTGCAGCAGCTCGTCGTGAGCGGGTAATCGACCACGTCCGCACCCAGGGCCCGCAGCAGGTCATCCAGCTCGGTGGGATGCTCGTGATCGGACCAGCGGTGCTGGTAATCGGGACGCGGCAACATGCAGCCCATGTACGGCGCGACCCGCAGTTCATGCAGCGGACGGACCACTCTGCTGCGGATGGCATCCAGACCCACATCATAGACCAGGACGTCTATCAGATGGCGAACATCGAGCGTACCGGGCGTGTATTGCAGTCCGCCTGCCTGAAGCGCCTCGTTCACCTTTACACCCAGCGACGGTCGTTCCTGCATGTAATAATCAGCCTTGGCAAGGTTGAGGTAACAGGCAGAACAGGGCGCGACGACGGTGCGCGTTCCGCCTGTCTCCGGATGGAGGTTCTTCTGGTTTGCTGCCAGCGCCAGGTTGCGGGCGATCAACGAGTAGGCCGGGATCAGGTTGATGCCAAGATATTCCGTCGCGCCGCAGCAGTTCCAGTCATCGATCTCTTCGAAGATCAGGTCGAGAGGCTCAAGTATGCTGTTAAGTGACTCCATATATGCTTTTGCGCTGGAGTCCATCGAACAACCCGGATATAAAAGGTACCTGTTCATGAGGTCAGCTCCAGCTCTTTTGCACAATCCAGGATCGCTTTGAGCTGGTCCATGTGCTTGATCCGCCTGGGAGTGAGCGCCATACGTCCCTTGGTGATCATCCCAAAGCCCATGGGCATCATGCCCGGCAGACGCAACGGAAAGTGTTTCAGATAATGTCGGGAGGCCAACCCCAGCTCATAACTGCGGCCAAATGTTTCGACCATGTCCACAAACGTCTGGGAAAAATCAGGGGCCGTGGAGTCGCTGAACAGGCGGGCTTTGATCGCCATGCTCTTGAGCGTGTACATCACATCCGCGATATGCACCTCCTGCGGACAGCGCACCACGCAGTGATAGCATGAGACGCAGATCCAGGGAGTGTTGCTGCGCAGAACCTCCTCCCGCATCCCGGCCCGCAGCATCGCAAACAGCATGCGCGGCGTGTGATCCATATCCATTGCCACGGGGCAGGATCCGCCGCACGTCCCGCACTGGATGCACATCTCCAGGTGCGAGACACCCGCCGTCTTCATGCTGACTTCATTCAACAGGGAAAGATCTTCCTCACGGGCCAACCCCGCTCGAACACGTTCATCGGTCATATGGGGCATGCTCCCTGCACTTCTCCATGTCCGCTGTCTACCCGGCTGGCATGGCAGTTCACCCAAACGATACCGTTCGCTTTCACACGTATACAAATTAGATCTACCCCACCTATCTTTATTATTATGACCAACTTCATAAATATGAGTATTGAATGTCATTTTTAGACGAGTAGATAGTCACAAATAATTACGGTGATATTACGGCAATTACCCGGGATTCAAAAACGCGCTCCTGGTGGAGCGCGTTTTTGTAGGAAGAACATCG
>DATAKV010000513.1:0-5591 GCA_036261375.1 Anaerolineales bacterium | reverse complement strand
TGTCCTGACGATCTCCATCCTCGCCTCCATCCTGCCGGCACGGGGAGCCACACGGATCAGCGTGCGGGACAGCCTGGCATATGCCTGATCGCCACTTCTGAATTTCATCGGTGGAGAAAAGCCCTGACCTGCTTCCTTTGGTAACAAGACTATCCATTCGGCTAGCGAAAACTCCCCATCGGATGGGGGAGTTTTTTATTGCTCAGGATTATGCTGGAAGCAGGACAAAAGGAAAATCTCATGAATCAAACCACAAAGACTATTCTGATCATCGTCGGTTCGCTTGTGCTGCTCTGCGGGTGTGGAGCGGCTCTCCTGGCCGGTACGGGACTATGGTCCTTCAGCCGGTTTGTCGAATTTGCGGATGAAAGCACCACCGAAAACCCGCAGGAAGTGGCCCAGATCGCATCCGAGATCGCTGACTTCAATCTGCCGGAAGGCTACGGCCCCCAGTATGGAATGAAGATCGCTTCCTTCAGCATGGTGCAGTACACCACGCGCAATGAAGAGAGCTACATCTTTCTGACCCAGTTCCCCGCCGGGACGAGCATCAACGTGGACGAGATGATGCGCCAGGTCCGGGATGGGGCGCGCAACCCGAACAGCCGCTGGTACAACGTGGATACAGAGCTCGTCGAGCAAAAGCCGGTCACCATCCGTGGCCAGGAAACCATTATCAGCATCAGCGAAGGGACGAACGACCAGGGCGAGCTGTATCGCATGGCAAACGCCACCTTCCAGGGCCGGGGCGAAGGTCCAACCCTGGTGATGTTCATCAGTCCCGCCGACCAGTGGGACCCCGAAATGGTGGAAGACTTCATACGTTCGATCCGCTAGCATACCCCCTGCCCAACATCCCGAGAGCCAACGGAACTCCCGGGATGTTGGGCGAACGACTCAAAGCAGAGGTATTTAGCAATGGAACAGGAACAGAAGACCACCACCCATATTCTGTTTGCGATGGCGTTGGGCGCCGTACTGGTTCACATCCTTCTCAATGGACAGTATGGCTTCCACCGGGATGAGCTGGATTTCATTATGAGTGCGCGCCAGCTGGAGTGGGGATACGTATCCTACCCGCCGGTCACGCCATTTTTTGCGCGGCTGGGGCTGGAGTTGTTCGGCGAGTCCCTGCGCGGCCTGCGTGTTCTTCCGGCCATCGCCCAGGGGATCGCCATGGTCCTGGCTGGGCTGATGGCGCGTGATATGGGAGGCAGACGCAGCGCCCAGATCCTGTCTGCATTCGCGGTGTTCATTGCCCCGGTCTCCCTCTTCGGCGGCACTGTTATTATGTATTTCGCTTTTGATTATCTGTGGTGGATACTCGTCGCATTCTTCCTGGTGCGCCTGCTCGCCACGGACGATGCACGTTACTGGCTCGGCATCGGGGCAGGGATCGGGGTTGGGATGATGACCAAGTACACCATGGCCTTCTGGGTCATCGGATTGATCGCAGCTGTACTCATCACCGGCGCAAGGAAATATCTGCGCTCGAAATGGCTGTATCTGGGCGCGGCATTGTCTCTCCTCCTCTTTCTGCCTAATTTGATCTGGCAGATCCAGCACGATTTTATTTCGCTGCAGCATCTTTCCTCGATCCACGCCCGGGATATCGAGTGGGGTCGGGCAGACAATTTCCTGGTCGATCAGTTGTACGCCACGACCAATCCATTCTCACTGCCCCTCTGGACGGTCGGACTGACCACCTGCCTGTTCGCGGCTTCGATGAAGCGCTTCAGGGCACTGGGCTGGATGTTCGTCGTCACCTTTGTGTTGTTCCTGGTCAACCGCGGGCGCGGCTATTACACCGGTCCCTCCTATGTCATGCTGCTTGCCGCCGGCGCGGTCTGGTGGGAAGCCTGGCTCACAGCGCGGACGGAGTCAACGCGCCGGCTTGGATCCGGCATATTGTGGGGCACACAGGCGATCGGATGTCTGGTCGCCATCATCCTGATGAAACCCATCGTGCCGATCAATTCACCTCTATGGGACATCACGTCCGATATCAATGGAGAACTTGTCGAAATGGTTGGCTGGCAGGACCTTGCGCAACAGGTAGCGGTCATTTACCAATCCCTTCCCGATGCCGACAAGCCGCGCACCGCCATTCTGGCCGGCAATTACGGCGAAGCCGGCGCGCTGGACCTGTATGGAAAGGAGTATGGCCTGCCGCCCGTCATCAGCGGCTCAAACAGCTTGTGGTACCGGGGCTATGGCAATTCGGAGCCGGAGACCGTGATCGTGGTCGGCTTTGACGGCGCCTATACCGGCATGTTCTTCAACTCGTGCAAGACGAGCGGCAGAGTCAAGAATAGCTACGATGTGAGAAATGAAGAGGCCACCTATCACAGCGGCCTGTATGTCTGCCGGGACCCGCGCCGGTCCTGGCATGAGATGTGGCCCGACATGCAGTGGTTCCAGTAATTCGTAGTACCAAGTGCGATCCATGAAAACAATGAAAACGGCGCGGTCCTGGATGCAATCCTTCCTGCGAAAGGGAAAGAGGATGATGACAGCTGCGATTTCGATTCTTCTGGCGTGTATACTGGTTCTCGCAGGCCTGCTGGCGGCCTGGAGTACCCCTGGAAAACCAAAACCCTTTGTGGACGAGAATGGGCATCAGCTGGCGGGCAGTATTTCCGAAAAGATCTATCTCGACATCAACGGCGTCCGGCAGGGTATGTTTATCAAGAGCAAGGATGCATCGAATCCGGTCCTGCTCTACCTGCACGGCGGGATGCCTGATTATTTCCTCAACGAACGATATCCCAACGGCCTGGAGGATCATTTCACCGTGGTCTGGTGGGAACAGCGCGGTGCAGGCATTTCCTATCACGACGATATCCCACCCGAGACAATGACGGCGGAACAGTTCGTGTCCGACACCCTCGAGCTGACCCATTACCTGCGCCAGCGCTTTGGAAAAGACAAAATCTACCTGATGGGCCATTCCGGTGGAACCTTCTTTGGCATCCAGGCGGCTGCCCAGGCCCCGGAGCTCTATCATGCCTACATCGGTGTGGCGCAGATATCCAATCAACTCCGCTCGGAAGCGCAGGCCTATGACTATATGCTCGAGCAGTTCCAGCAGAACGGGGATACGAACATGGTGCAGCGGCTGGAGGCCGCGCCGGTTTCCGAGGTAAGTGGCATACCCGATTCGTACTACGCAATTCGTGATGTGGCGATGCACAGCCTGGGGGTGGGCACAACACACGATATGACGTCTGTCCTGGCTGACATCGTTCTACCCTCCTGGCAGTGCCGCGACTATACGCTTGGCGAAAAAGTAAATACCTGGCGCGGCAAGATCCAGACGGGAGTCAGCTCCCTGTGGAAGGAGGTCATGATCACGGACCTAAACGAACGGGTGACCCAGCTGGATATTCCCGTTTATTTCCTGCATGGGATCCATGATTACACAGTGTCCTATACGGGGGCAAAAGCCTACTTTGATAAGGTTCAGGCACCGGTAAAAGGGTTTTACACATTCGAAGAGTCGGCGCACAGTCCCTTCTTTGAAGAACCTGAAAAAACGCAAAAAATCCTGGCCGAGGACGTGCTGGCAGGGTCCAACGGACTGGCTGACGCTCAATGAAAAACCAAGGAGAAAAAATGACATCCCATAACCCCTTTTTGATTTTTCTCGATGCCCGCCGGGTGACGCGGGGTACATCTCAAATGCTCGCCGAGCGCCAGACTAGGCGGCTCAACGAGCTGGTGAGCTTTGCCCGCAGGAGCTCGCGCTTCTACGCCGAGAAATACCGCGGCCTGCCCGAGACCATCAGCGATGTTCGCCAGCTGCCGGTGGTGACCAAAGTCGAGCTCATGGAGCATTTCGATGAGGTGGTCACCGACCCTGCCGTGAGCAAGGCGGATATCAGCCGCCATATCGCCACGCTGGAGAACCTGGGCAAGCCCTATCTCGGCAAATACATGGTCTGGACCACCTCCGGCACGACCGGAACGCCGGGCATCTTCCTGGAAGATAAGAACTGGGACGCCGTTATCACCGCCGTGAACGTATTGCGCATGGGCGGGGAGTGGTACACGTGGGATGTCATCCGCAGCATGATGAAGCAGGGCGGCCGCAGCGCCTCCATCTTTGCCGGGAACGGTCACTTCCTGGGCGTGACCATGCTGGAGCGCCAGCGCAGCTCCAACCGCTCGCGTGCCAAGCGCATCCGCCTTATCCCGGTCACCCTGCCGCTCCACGAGATCGTGGAACAGCTCAACGAATTCCAGCCCGCCATGTTTGCAGGCTATGCCAGTGCGCTGGGGCTGCTGGCCCAGGAACAGCTGGAGGGCCGGTTAAATATCCACCCGGCTATCGTCATCAGTTCGGCCGAGCCGCTCTCTCCCGAGAACCGCTCGCTCATCGAGGAGGCCTTCGGCGTGCCGCCGCGTAATAACTATGGATGCTCCGAGGGCGGCGTGATGGGATACGAGTGCAACCACGGGCGCATGCATTTGAATGCAGACTGGATCCTGCTGGAGCCGGTCGATTCCATGCACAATCCCGTCCCGCCAGGCCGGCTCTCGGACCGGACCCTGATCACCAACCTGGCCAACCGGGTCATGCCCATCCTGCGCTATGAGCTCGGGGACCGGGTGACTGCTTCGGCGGAGCCGTGTTCGTGCGGGATCACCCTCCCGGTCATCCATGTGGAGGGCCGCACGGATGAGGTCCTGCGCTTCAGGACCCCCGATCGGAAATCCGTTCCGGTCCTGCCGCTGGCGCTGTGGTCGGTGGTCAAGGAAACACCTGGTGTGCTCAAGTTCCAGGCGATCCAGACCGGCGGCGAGGAGCTGAAGATCCGCCTGGAGCCGAAACACCTGGCCGAATGGGATGACGTCTGGGAGCGTGTGGTCACCAATACCCGCTTCTTCCTGCAGAGACGGGGGCTGGAGAACGTAACGATCCTGCGCTCTTCCGAGCCGCCGATGCGCGATCCAAAAAGCGGTAAATTCCGGAACGTATGGGTGGAGGATCTCAATTGAGAAGGGGGTGTCCCCGGATCGTGTGAGCGCCCCTGCTCCATATCCGCCGGCTGGTTTTCCCGATACAATCAGCCGGCGGATTGTTCAAGTTCAATAGAACAAATCATGACTCACCAGGAGATTGCCATGCCATCTGCTCCCTATCTCGACCCTTCCCTGTCCATTGAAACACGTATCCAGGATCTGATCGCCCGGATGACGCTGCGCGAAAAATGTGCCCAGCTGGTCGGTCCGTTCGGGCTGGAGGAAAGCGATGGGACGTTTTCGCTCGACTTCGCCCGCCAGCATTTCATGGATGGGATCTCCTACATCAACACCCATCACCGCAGTCGCAAGACTCGCCAGACCGTCGCCTATCTGAACGCCATGCAGAAGTTCCTGCGCGAAGAGACGCGCCTGGGTATCCCGGCGCTGGGGATCGGCGAAGGCCTGCACGGTTACATGGCCCACGAAGCGACCAGCTTCCCACAGGCGATCGGGCTGGCCAGCGCCTGGGACCCGGAGCTGCACCAGCGGGTATTTGAGGCGGTCGCGCGTGAGATGCGTGCCCGGGGGGCGCACTATGTCCTGTCGCCGGTCCTGGACCTGGC
>DATAKV010000502.1:0-2400 GCA_036261375.1 Anaerolineales bacterium | reverse complement strand
AGCACGGGCCCGGGGATGATGTCATCACTGTCTTCAATTTCAGCAGCGCTTCGAAGGAGAATTATGAGATCGGAATGCCTTCGGCCGGGTTATGGAACCTGCGGCTGAACAGTGATGCCCCCATCTACAGCACGGATTTTCAGGGGTTTTTCAGCAGTGACGTGGAGGCGGTCGGTGATGGTCGGGATGGATTGGATGCCTGCGCAAAGATATCCATTGGCCCCTACAGCATGCTGATCTTTAGCCAGGATAGAGGCTAAAAGAATGGACGGGGACGGTGTTGGCCGTCCACCTCTTATAAATGCTTGGTGCTGTAGGGATCGAGCGCGTCGCGCAGGCCATCGCCGACAAAGTTAATCCCCAGCACGGTCAGCAGGATCATGGTCCCCGGGAAGAACCACAGCCAGGGAGCCGTTTCCAGATACTGATAAGCACCGTCAAGCATATTCCCCCATGTTGCGGTCGCTCCGCGTACCCCCAGCCCCAGGAAACTGGCATATGCTTCGGCCAGGATTGCGTTTGCGACCCCGAGAGTGGCGCTAACCACAAGCGGTGCAATGGTATTCGGCAGAAGATGGGTAAAGATCAGGCGGCTGTCGGAGGCTCCCAGGGCGCGTGCCGCAGAGATATAATCTCGTTCCCGCAGCGAAAGCACATTGGCTCGTACGATGCGCGCCAGGTACATCCAGGACGTGGCCCCGATGATCAGGATCATCAGGATCACCCCTCCAGACAGTTCCCGTCCCAGCAGGTTGAAGGAGGGCAGCCGGTTGCCAAAGAAGTGGGCGCCGATAATGAGCAGGAACAGACTGGGAATGTTCAACATCGCTTCCGTAAAGCGCATCAATACACTATCGATCCAGCCGCCATAGTAGGCCGCGATCGAACCGACCAGTGCACCCAGGATTACCTCCATGATGGCCGCGGAAACCCCGATCAGCAGTGAGATCTGTCCGCCGTAAATCGTGCGGGCGAAAATATCACGCCCGATGACATCGGTGCCGAAGAGGTGTTCGCCAGAGGGCGGCTGCAGCTTAAGGCTGGTGTCATTGCAGTTCGCCCATGCCTCCTGGCTCAGCTCCCGGCCCAGAGGAGCACAGTAGCCGCGGACGAAGAATCCGGCAAAACTGATATAGAGCACCAGCACGACCAGCAGTCCCAGGCCGAACATCGCCATCTTGTGCCTGCGGAACCGGCGGACTCCCAGGACAAGCGGTGAAAGCGGCGCCGCCGGCTTGATCAGCGTATCTGGTTGGGGAAGGGTATCAGGGGTCACGGCGCTCATACAGGCACCTATTCGAGACGGATGCGCGGGTCGACGAGGGAGTACACCACATCGGTAACGATCTGAAAAACGACCACCGCAATGGAGATCAGCATCAAGATTCCCATCAGGACGGGAAAGTCAGCCCGGGCCACGTGGTCGATAAACAGGCGTCCCATCCCCGGCCAGGCGAAGATGCGCTCCGTCACCACCGCGCCCGCCAGCAGGAAGGGGATATCCAGGCCAATCAAGGTGATAAAAGGCAGGGCCGCATTCGGGAGGGCGTGGCGCACCACCACAAACCAGGCGCGCACTCCCTTGGCACGCGCCGTACGGATGTAATCCTGGCTAAGCACTTCCAGAACACTCGATCGGACGAAGCGGCTGTAGCCCGCAGTGCTGATGATCGCCAGTGTCGTCACCGGCAGGATCATGTGCCTGATGACCTCCCCCGGCGTCTTACCGACCTGGGGATCGAACATCCCCACCGTGGGTAGATACGGCAGGCCCCACTGCCGGAAATTGACTGCAAAGATATACATTAACATCAACGCCAGCCAGAAGACCGGCATGGAATAGCCGACAAAAGAAAGACCGGTGATCAGGTTATCAAAAAAAGAATAAGGACGTAACGCAGAGTACAGCCCGATCGCCAGCGAGGAGATGACGATGATGATCTCGGCCGTGATCATCAAGATCAGTGTGTTTGGCAGGCGTTCGCCGATCATTTCCAGCACAGGCCGGCGCGTCACCAGCGAATTCCCCAGGTCCCCGCGCAGGATGCCTTTGCGCTGGCCGTACGTCTCCGGGACACCGTCTCCATCCATATCGATCTGCTGCCAGTCATTGCCGACCAGCCAGGTCAGATACTGGATATAGGTGGGCTGGTCGAGGCCGAGCATGCGGCGCAGCCGTTCCTTATCTTCAGGCTTGGGCGGGGTGCGCGCGCCGAGGGTCGCGACCGGGTCGCCAAACGCCTGCATCAGCGTAAACAGGATGAGGCTGATAATGAAAAGCTGGGGAACGGCCTGGCCGAGCCGCCGCAAAATGTAATTGGTCATCGTTGGGAATGGGTTGGCTCGCCGGCTTCGATGTGAAGCCGGCGAGCCAACCTGATTAATTTATTGGGCTTCCGC
>DATAKV010000486.1:0-3872 GCA_036261375.1 Anaerolineales bacterium | reverse complement strand
TGTCCTGCCCACCCTGACGCTTAATGAGCAGATCCAATTGGAAGAAGAGGTAGCCCGGTCACAGGACGTATCTACGCTCGTGGTGCCGATCGGCGGTGTGGGCGTGTATCCTACCATGGTGATGGAAACAACAGACCTGCGCTGGCTCCTGGATACGATCGCTCACGAGTGGATGCATAATTACCTGACCCTACGGCCTCTGGGGATGAACTACACCACGACCCCGGAGCTGCGCACGATGAACGAGACAACGGCATCTATTGCCGGCGGCGAAGTGGGGACCTACGTCCTGCACAGACACTATCCGGAGCTGCTTGCTTCGGCCTCCAGCCCGGAGCTGGTTTCGCTGGATCGCGATCACGAGTTTACTTTGCAGGTACAAGAGTCACAACCTTTCGATTTCCGAGCCGAGATGCACGAGACCCGTATCAGAGCCGACGAGCTCCTCGCCGAAGGAAAGATCGACGAAGCAGAAGCCTATATGGAACAGCGCCGCGAGGTTTTCTGGGAAAATGGATTTTTGATCCGCAAGCTCAACCAGGCCTATTTTGCCTTTCATGGCGCCTATGCAGACTCACCGGGCGGCGCGGCCGGTGAGGACCCGGTAGGCCCGGCAGTACGCGCCTTACGCGAGCAAAGCGACTCGCTCGCCGATTTCATCAATACCATCGCCTGGATGACCTCCTTCGAGGAGCTGCTGCAAACCATCCATTCAGAATAGATGTCAGTCGGGATTTTATGAAAAAACAGATTTCGTTCGTTTTGCTGCTTTTGCTGTCTCTGGTTTCCTGCGCGCCGCAACCGGCTGCCACAGCTCCGGTAACGACGAGTCCCACCGTACACATCATCATTCCCACCCCGGCCTCCTGCACGAGTCTCGTCACCGTACCCACACCCGGGCCGGAGGAGCCCTCCATTTTTCCTCCCATCGGCGAAAATGATCATGTGCGCGGCGCGTCAAACCCGGTCTTTACGGTGATCGAATACAGCGATTACCCGGACCTTCGCAGCGCGCTATTCGCCGAAGTCATGGACCGTCTGCTCGAAGAGAATCCAGACGAGGTCCGCATTGTGAGCCGCATTTTTCCACGGGTCTCCATCAGCGACAAAGCCGCCCTGGCTGCCCAGGCTGCCGAAGCGGCTGCGGAGCAGGATCAATTTTGGGCAATCCGCGAGGTGCTTTATGAACAGCTCCCTACCTGGACACCCATGTCTGTCCCTGACTTCGAGCAATGGATCAGCGCCCAGGCCTCCGGTCTGGGAATGGATGTAGATCAATTCCGATCCGATTTGAAGCGTGAGGATATCGTCGCAGAAGTTCAAAAGGCGTGGGAGGACGGTCAGAAAATGGGCCTGCCCGGAACACCGCTCGTCCTCATCAATGGCCAGATCTACGGCGGACCGCGCGATTACACCAGCCTCAATGACATCCTGCAATTGATCGAGCTCGGCAGGCGACAGTTCACCGCCTGCCCGCCTGTGACCGTTCAAACGAACAAACAATATATCGCCACACTTCACACAGAGAAGGGCGATATCACCATGCAACTGTTCGCAAACAAAGCGCCCTTCACAGTGAATTCATTCCTGTTCCTGGTACGTAATGGCTGGTATGAGGATATTACCTTCCACCGAGTCATCCCCGACCTTTTTGCACAGACAGGCGATCCCAGCGGCACAGGTAAGGGCCTGCCCGGCTACTACGTTGTGACAGAGATCGACCCGACATTGAAGTTCAACAAGCCGGGCATGGTGGCCATGGTCAACTCGGGACCGGATACCAGCGGCAGCCAGTTCTTCATCACCTACGCGCCGGCCGCCCAGTTCGATGGGCAGTATACGATCTTCGGCGAAGTACTCAGCGGAATGGAAGTTCTTGAACAGCTCACCCCACGCGACGCCCAACCTGGATCCGATACGCCGCCGGGAGACAAGCTGCTGCGCATCACAATCGAGGAACGATAATGAAGCCCTCTTCATCCCATTTGCCGTCTTTGTTTGGATCTCTGCTGTTCCTCCTCGGTGCCGCGCTGGGATTGGGCGCCGCCCTGCTCCTGGGCGTGGTGGCGTTGAGCCGCTTCTTCATCGGAGGAAGTTTCGATGCCAGGGAAACCATCGTTCTCACCGTTGTTGCTTTTGAAGGGGTTTTGCTTCTCGTAGCCGCGGTGATTTCCTTTCAAAAATTCCTGCAAAAACCATCGGCGGACTCGGATGTCTCCTATACGATCTCCGCCTGGCAGATCGGGATTCTTGTCATTCTTGCGGGGCTGGCCATTCTCCTCGGGCACCAGGTCTACGAAAACCAGTCGGTGAACTGGGTGCTGCTGCCGCTCCTGACCATCCCTGCCGTTTTTCTTCCGATTTTAATCCTGCTGGGGCTGGGGGTACGGAGACTCCACCTGGGGACGCGCTGGCTGGCCTGGAATGTACTGGGCATTTCCATGACACTCGTGCCATTTATCCTTTTTCTGGTTGAGATCATCGCCTTATTCCTGATCCTCATCCTCGCGGGAATCTTTGCTGTATCCCAACCGCAGATCGTGGCGGAAATGGATAGGCTGGTCACCCAGATTTATATGCTCGGGCCGGGCCCGGACCCGGAAGTGTTGATGGAGCTTGTTGCTCCATTTGTGCTCAAACCGGGCGTGATCGGCATTACCCTGCTGTACATTGCCGTGCTGGTTCCCCTGCTGGAGGAAGCCATCAAGCCGCTGGGCGTCTGGCTGTTTGGGAACCAGCTGAATTCGCAGGCCCAGGGGTTTGCCCTGGGTGCACTCAGCGGCGCGGCCTACGCCCTGATCGAGACCCTCGGCGTGAGTCCCCAGACAACCGACTGGTCGACCCTGCTCCTGACCCGTGTCGGCACGGGGCTGCTGCATGTCACAACATCTGCACTGATGGGAGGCGCCATTTCCTTTGCCATCCGCGAGCGCCGTTATCTGCGCCTGCTGGGAACCTACATTCTTGCCGCATCGCTGCACGGGCTTTGGAATGCATCTGCGGTTTTCTATACGTTTTCCACGATGGCAGAGTCCCTTGAACAGTCCGTATCCTTTGCCAGGCTCAGCCAGCCCATTGCTGTGGGCATGACTCTCCTGTCTGTAGGCTTGCTTGTGATTCTGGTGGTGTCCAACCGCAGGATGAGGAACAACGGCCCGATCGTGATCAGCGAGGAGCCGGCCGTTTGAAAAATGCCTTCATGGTAAGATACTCACATGTCCATCAACATCCCAACTTTCGTTGCGCGCGAGGGTGACCTGGCCCAGATCGTTGGGTTACGCCACAAACATTTCATCTTTACCCTCCAGGCAGGGGGCAAGTTCGAAACCCACCGTGGAATCATTATGCACGATGAGCTGATAGGGAAGCCCTGGGGGACGCAGGTGTTCAGCCATATCGGATCGCCGTTCTTTCTGCTCCAGCCGTCGCTGGGCGATCTGCTCGTGGACCTGCCGCGTACCACCCAGATCCTGTATCCCAAGGACATCGGTTTTATTTTTGTGACCATGGGCATCGGTCCCGGCCGCAAGGTGCTGGAAGCGGGAACCGGCTCAGGCTCGATGACGACTGCCCTGGCCTACACGGTCGGCGATGAGGGCCGTGTGATCTCGTACGAGGTCAAGCCCGATGTACAGAACCTCGCCCGCAAGAACCTGACCCGCTTCGGACTCGAATCGCGAGTAGACTTCAAGCTGCGCGACATCTCGGAAGGCTTCGACGAAACCGACGCGGATGCCTTCTTCCTCGACGTTCCCAATCCATACGATTTCACCGGCCAGGTGCGGACCGCTCTCAAGCCCGGCGGATTTCTTTGTTGTCTGATCCCCACATTCAACCAGGTGGAAAAAACCCTGTACGCCCTGCGCCAAACA
>DATAKV010000481.1:0-4366 GCA_036261375.1 Anaerolineales bacterium | reverse complement strand
AGGAATACGCCCGGGCCGGCATTCCTGTGTACATGACTGCCCCTGCAGCGACAACCCTGAACGATGAGCTGGACAAAGTGCAAGCGTTGGGAATAATAATCCTCGCAGAAGAGGAAGCCAATCGTCTGCCGTCCACCGTCTATCGTCTGGATCTCAAGGATTTCGATTTCGAGCTGCTCTCACGGACATTCCAGGACTACGGCGTTTCGCTGACTGACATGCAGGCCATCGCTGTGGCCGTATTCGATCACGGTAATGCACCCGCCGGCATCTCAGACCGCCAGTTCCGTTTCGATTATCTGGACGAGCGCATCCGGGCCAGGAACTCTCTTTCTTCGTTTGCTTTTCTTTCCAACGACATCCCAACGATCATGACCCGACTGCAGTCGGTGGCAGACTCGGCCGGAGATCTGCCCTGCCCGCTGGTGGTGATGGATACCGCGCCTGCGGCTGTACTCGGTGCAGGCTTTGACCCGCTGGTCTCTGCACGCAAACAGAAGATCATCTGCAACGTGGGCAATTTCCACACGCTGGCCTTCCGCCTCGGCGAAATTGGTATCGAGGGAGTATTCGAGCATCACACCGGTGAGATCGACCTGGCAAAGTTGGAAACCCTGCTGCGTAAGCTGGCAGACGGCTCTCTGAAACACCAGGACGTCTTCGACGACATGGGCCACGGGGCGCTGATGTACTCGGATGAGATCTTTGAGTTTGGAACTGATGATTTCGATGTGGTCGTCACAGGTCCGCGCCGAAGCATGTTCAATCGTCAATCCAATATCGAAAATCAAAACTCCCTCCGTCCCTATTTCGCTGTCCCCTTCGGCGACATGATGATCGCCGGCTGCTTTGGTCTGCTGGCGGCCGCGGCGGAGGTCCTGCCCGACCTGGCGGAAACCATCCAGGGATCGCTGAGTGGCGCAGGCGGGCGTGGAAAGGCTCCCTGGGATGCCTAGCGATGTCCTGGATGGGCGCTGAAAAAGGACAGCCACCTGTCCTTTTTAATTTACATGTTGTACAATACAGGTAGCTGCATCCCCATTCTGGAAAGGAGGCGCTATGACGGATCAACCTATCGGATGCGCACGAATCACCGGGACAATTGCAGGCGTGAAACCGGTGGACCAACCGGCATCCAAGCTCAGCGAAAAGAAGGAGATAACCATGACAGCCCGTGTCGGGCAGAAAGCCCCGGATTTTACAGCGCCGGCCTATTACAAAGGCGGCTTCACAAGCGTAACACTTTCAGAGTTCGCAGGAAAATGGGTTCTGGTTTGTTTCTATCCCGGCGATTTCACCTTTGTCTGAGCGACTGAGGTATCGGCGGTCGCCGATCAATACTGCCGGCTGCAGGAACTGGGCGTTGAGGTGATCTCGGTCAGTGTGGATAGTCACTTTGTCCACAAGATGTGGAACGATTACGAACTGTCCAGGATGGTGGAGGGAGGCGTCCCCTTCCATATGGCATCTGACCAGGCAGGCAATGTGGGGCGCGCCTATGGTGTCTGGGACGAAAACCAGGGGATCGAATTACGCGGGCGCTTCATTATCGATCCCGACGGCGTGATCCAGGCCATGGAAGTCCTGACGCCGCCTGTGGGCCGCCGTTTCTCCGAGACTGTACGGCAGATCCAGGCTTTCCAGCATGTACGCGCCAGCAAGGGCACTGAAGCAACCCCAGCAGGCTGGATGCCCGGGGACCTCGTGCTCAAACCCGGACCGGCGCTGGTAGGCAGGGTCTGGGAAGTGTGGAACCCAAAGATGGAAAAGTAGGTCGATCCGACCTGTACGTGAGGCCCCGTTGAAAGACGGGGTCTCTTCTTTATTTACAAATGGGCACCCTGCCTTTGACTTTCCAATCGGCGGGTGCTGACATCCCACCAGGAAAACGTGACAGGAACGTGAACAATATCATTTATCCGGGCCGGGCGGGTGGAATATAATCTCTGAAAAGGAGTGACCATGGATCAACACGTTCATATCATTACATTGGGAGTTGCCGATTTCAAGGCTTCGTTCCGATTCTACGATCACATTCTTGGTTGGAAGGCATCCTCTAACAGCAATGATGACATCGCCTTCTTTCAGGCAGGTGGCGTTGTCCTGGCGCTCTACCCGCGTGAGAAGCTGGCAGAAGATGCGTTAACCACTCCGGAAGGCAGCGGATTCTCCGGAATAACCCTTGCTTACAATGCCCGCAGCGAAGCGGAAGTGGATGAGATCATCCGTGATCTGAAGTCCAAAGGTGTGAAGATCGCCAAGGAACCGCAGAAGGTCTTCTGGGGCGGCTACAGCTCCTACTTCACCGACCCGGATGGCTATCTCTGGGAAGTGGCCTACAACCCGTTCTTTTCTTTCGATGAGAGTGGTAATTTGAAGCTGGAGTAAGAGTAGGTCACGCTTACCGCGGAGCGTCCCCAAAGGGGATAGCGTGACGGCTTCATGAATATGTGCGTTGGATACAAACCGTCACGTCATAGACGTGCCTACAAGCCTCATTCGTTGCATTTCAAACCCATAAGGAGAACGATTTATGTGCGGTATCTTCGGATACATAACAAACAAGGAAGAACAACTCGGCCCGATCCTGATCGAAGCAGCTCAGCGTCTCACCTACCGCGGCTATGACTCGGTGGGTGCCGCCACTCTGAACAATGGAAAGATCGACCTGCGTAAGGATGTGGGTAAGGTGGAAATGGTTTCAGAGAAATACAACTTTTCCGAGATGCGCGGCCAGCGCGGCATCACGCAGTTACGCTGGGCCACCTTTGGAGAGCCTTCGCAGGTCAACTCTCAGCCGCATCTCGACTCAGACGGCGACATGGTCGGCGCGCACAATGGCAACGTGGTCAACAACATCGAGCTGCGCGAGCAGTTCATTGCCGAAGGCATGACCGTCCGCTCGCAGAACGACGGCGAGACCTGTGTCCATGCCGTCGAGCGTTATATTCACCGCGGTTACGAGTTTATCGATGCGATCCGCCTGGCCTACGGCGACCTCGAAGGCGACTATGCCTTTGTCATCGGTCGCGCCAACGACGACAAGCTCTATGCCTTCAAGAAAGGCTCGGGCATGGTGGTAGGCCTCGGCGAAGGCTTTACCTGCGTGTCGTCGGACTTGCCTTCCATACTGCCTTTGACCCGTGAAGTCATCCGACCGCAGGATGGGGAGATCGTCACTCTCTGGGCGGACCGGGTGGAAGTGCGCTCGGTCAAGGATGGGAAAAAGGTCGATCGCAAGCCGGAAACGGTCACCGAGTCGATGGATGCGGTCCAGAAGGGCGGGTATCCGCACTTTATGCTGAAGGAGATTCATGAGCAGTCCCAGGTCGCCCGTGAGCTGTCGCACGTGCTCAATGGGAACCGTGACGTCGAGACACTGGTCGAAAAGATGAAGAAAGCCCGTCACCTGTATTTCATTGGCTGCGGGACGAGTTATCACGCTTCCATGGCCGGTGCGGTCTTCTTCGCGCAGTTGGCCGGGCGGGCGGCGATCCCGGTGCTGGCGCCGCAGTTCATCGCCCAGTATGCCCCTGCGGTCAATCACGATGACTTGGGCATCTTCGTCAGCCAGTCGGGCGAGACCAAGGATGTGCTCAACGCCCTGGAAGCCGCCGAAGAGCGCAACATGGCCTGCTTCGGTCTGGCCAACGTGGTCGGCTCCACCCTGACCCGGGCGACGGCGTTCTCTTTACCCCTGTGCTGCGGTTACGAGATCAGTGTGCCCGCCACGAAGACCTTCACCAACCAGGTCGTCACCTTCCTGCACCTGGCCTACCGCATGGCTGGCAGAAACACGAATGAGCTGGACCGACTTCCCGAATTGATGGAAGAAACTCTGGAAATGGTTGGACCTCAGATGGAAGCGATCGCCAAAGATATCAACGAGTGGGACGATCTATACTGTCTCGGCTACGGCGCAACCTATCCCATTGCGCTCGAAGGTGCGCTCAAACTGAAGGAGATCACCTACGCCCACTGCGAAGGCATGCTCTCGACCGAGTTCAAACACGGACCACTCTCTGCCGTCAGCAAAGGTTTCCCCATTATCTTCGTAGCGGGACCCAGCGATGTGCCGCTCATCATCAGCGGCATCAACGAAGTCAAAGTGCGCGGCGCCCGGACCATTGTCATTGGCGAAGAGGATGCCCGCCTGCGTGCCAACGGCGACGACCTGGTTGTCATTCCCAAATCAGATCCGCAGGTCAATGCCCTACTCGCAGTCCTGCCCCTGCAGCTGCTCTCCTATCACATGAGCGTGCTAAGAGGCTACGATCCTGACTTTCCAAGGAATTTGTCGAAGACGTTGACCGTGGATTAGCAGGTCACGCTTTCGTTTTCAGAAAGGCATTGGCTTCTCCCCTTC
>DATAKV010000475.1:0-4691 GCA_036261375.1 Anaerolineales bacterium | reverse complement strand
CTCTGGTCTGTATCCTCAATGCGCAAAATAAACTGTCCACCAGTCTGACGGGCGACCAGATAGGAATAGAGGGCATTCCGTGCATTGGCGAGATGAAATCTGCCTGTAGGTGATGGAGCGAGTCGGGTTCGGGCGGGTTTGGTATTCAAAAATGGTTCTTCCTATCGTTTGACTGGATTGTAAACAAATTCTTCCAAAATGGCGTTAATGGAGAATCAGAATCGATTAGAAATCAAGCTGCCTGTGCCTCATGGCCACGCTTTCCACGAGTCCAATCCCCAGCATCAGCGAGGTGAGACCACTGCCTCCGTAACTTATGAACGGCAGTGGCAGGCCGGAGACGGGCACGATGTTCAGGTTGACGCCAATATTGATCATCCCCTGGAAGAAGATCAGGGTGGCAACCCCATAGGCAATTGACATACCCGCCACATCCCGGGCCTTCTGGGCGGCACGCAGGCAGCGCCAGATCACCAACACCAGGATGACGATTACCAGAAGCGCGCCGATCAAGCCGAACTCCTCCGAAATCGCGGAAAAGATGAAGTCTGTGTGACGCACTTTCAGGAAACGCAGCTGGGTCTGTGTACCATGGCCGTACCCCTGGCCGAACCAGCCACCCGAGCCGATCGCGATCAGTGCCTGCTGCACATTATAGGTAGCACCGAAGGTGGCTTCCAGATCGGGGAGGAAAAAAGTGGCAATGCGCTGCTGCTGGTATTCCTGTAAAAATGGAATGCGGATGCCGACGATGGTCAGCCCAACGATGGATCCAAGGCCAACCAGGCCGATCACACCTATGACGAGCATGTGCTTGATCTGCATCCCATTGAACCACAACAACGAGGCCAGGATCACGGAGAGCACGACCACATTGCTCAAATTAGGTTGAAGCAGGATGAGAAGGATAATTCCGCCTGCCCAGAACGCAGCTCCCGCCAGCCAGCGGAGATCGCGCGGACGGTTCTCGGTATGGTCAAAGTAGCGCGCCAACACCAGGATGGCAACGATCTTGGCAAACTCCGTTGGCTGCAGGAATAACACACCCACCTGGAACCAGCGCTGGGCGCCGAAGGCGGTCTGGCCAAAGCCTGTCAGCGTGACCAGAAACACCAGGATGACCAGGTACATCGGGCGGTACAGCGCCATCCAGTAGCGGTAGTCGATGGCGGCGACAACAAAGATCAGCACAAGGCCGGCCAGAGCAAAATAGATCTGGCGATTGATGGACGGCAGCAAGACTTCATTCCCGGCGACCGCGGAGCGGATCATCGTTGTTCCGAAAGCCGTTGCCAGAACAACCGCTCCTAACAGCCAGAAATCAAAGTATCGCCATGATATATCTTTAAGCATACAGGGGCTTACTTGCTTTTTTTCGACCGCCGGCGGGCTGCACTCTTGATGGGTATATCCGCGACCAGGCGCTGGGAACGCCCATCGTGCTCCACGCCGATCTGCATTGCATCCGGATCGATGTCCACATGCCGTGAGATCGTGGCGATCAGGTCATCTTTCAGGGAATCCAGCTCGGCCGGGGTCAGGTCCGTGCGATCATGGATGAGGACGAACTGCAGGCGCTCCTTGGCACTGTTGGCGCTGTTTTTTCTTCCAAACAGACGGTCAAAGAAACTCATGTCACTTCCTCCCCGCCAGGCGCTGGATGCGGTCCCAAATGCTGTTGTGATGATCGAGAGAAAGGAATGGGACGGTTTCACCCCGGAGCCGCCGGCCGATATTACGAAATGCCTGTCCGGCCCGGCTCTTGGGATCGTAGGCTACGGGTGCGCCGCGATTGGAACCGATGATGACATTCTCATCCTCGGGCACAATGCCGATCAGTTCGATCGCGAGCAGGTCGAGCACATCCTCCGGGGAGAGCATGTCGCCGTTTTTGACCATGGCAGGATTCAACCGGTTGATGATCAGGGCGGCCGGTCCCTTTTCCTCGGCTTCGAGGATGCCGATGACGCGGTCCGCATCGCGTACGGCTGAGACCTCGGGGTTGGTGATCACCACGACACGGTCCGCGGCGGCGATGGCATTTCGAAAGCCGCGCTCGATCCCGGCCGGTGAGTCGATCAGGACAAAGTCGAAATCCGGGCGCAGATCCTTGATCAGTCGGTTCATATCGCTGGGAGAGACTGCATTTTTGTCGCGGGTCTGCGCTGCGGGAATAAGGTAGAGCTCAGGAAGCTTCTTATCCCGGATCATCGCCTGCTTCAAGCGGCAGCGGCCTTCGATCACATCGACAATGTCGTATACGATCCGGTTTTCGAGCCCGAGAATCACATCGAGGTTGCGGAGACCAATATCGCCGTCAATACAAACAACCTTCGAGCCCTCCGAAGCGAGGGCGACGGCCAGGTTTGCGACTGCGGTTGTCTTGCCCACACCGCCTTTTCCGGATGTGATGGTGATTACTTTTGCAGGCATAACGTTTTCCTATGATAAGTGCTGCCTATGAGTCTTGCAGAACACACCTGGTGTATTATCCAGGAGACCAGAATTCTGCCTGGAGTTTTCCATCTTCATTGATCCGAGCTCTTTCAGGCCTCGGGAGATCACGCGGCTTCAAGGAACCGGCAACCTCATCGGCGATCCGCAGCTGTGTGGGAGAAAGATCCAAAGCACAGATCATCGCTGCTCGGTTGCCCTTCGACCCGGCGTGGACCATCCCACGCAGCCGCCCCCAGACCATCACATTTCCCTGGGCGACGATCTCGGCGCCGGGGTTGACATCACCCAGCACCACCACATGCCCGGCAAATTCGATCCGTGTTCCCGAGCGGAGCGTTCGGCTGAGAAATAATGCGGTCTCCTCGCCCAGGTCCTCCACCGAAAACTTGCGTGACTCTTCCGGCCGAGGCTTCGAGATACGGGTTGCCAGGCCGAGAAGCTGCGCGGTTTTCTCGGTTGTGGGCGATTCGCTGATCACTGCCCACAGCGCGATCCCGCGCTCCGAAAGCTGGTCGCGCAGCTCTACAAGCTCGTTTACTTTCAATACCTGGGTTGCCACATCCAGTGCCAGGCGTGCGCCTTGAAAAAAGGAAGGTTGGGAATCCACCTGGGCGATCAAGGCCGCGCGCTGCTCATCCCAGGGCGCATCGTCCAGGGAGACGAGCAAGCCGTCACGCAGGCCTTTGATCTGGATAAGTGAGTTCGTCCCATTCATTGGAATACCACAGATTAACCCTTTGAGCCTCTTTGACCGCTTGTATTAATCAGGTATACAACCCGTCCACCAGCGCATGAACGGTCAGATTATAGCATGAAGGGTACACCCATTATCGGGTGCCAGACGAGGCAAGATCGATCGACTTGAGCTCAAAATAAGCCTGAATGACGCGGGCCACGATCGGAGCGGCCACAGTACCGCCTTCGCCGCCATTATAGGCAAAAGCAATGACGATGATCTCAGGATCTTCGTAGGGAGCGTACGCCATCGTCCAGGCATGGGTAGGCCATGAACCGAAATTGCAGCGCTGTGCCTTGCTGGCAACATCGTCACAGTATTCAGCGGTGCCTGTCTTGCCTGCGATTGCGATCGGAATGGGATAAAAATTGGTAAAGATATTGTGCAGCGTACCCGTTTCGTCAGTCACAGCCAGGCGCGTCCCGGTACGGACCGCTTCCACCGTGGAAGGTTCGACAACTTTATACTGGCCCGTCGGGTCGCAATAGCCGATCTCGCAGTTAAATATCCCGATGCGTGGATCCTGGGTGATATCCCATTTCAGGGTGGGGGTAAAAGGTGAGATCTGGTAACTCCCCTGGGGAGGTTCCGGGCGGGCGTCGCTCGGGTCGGAAATATCGACCCACACACGGTCGATCTCGCCGCGGGATGACGTGGTCTCGCGCACTTCATAAATCGAAAAATCGGATGGGTCGAACCACATCTCAAGGACGCGCCCTTCGCTATCCTGCACCTCCCGCACAATCTGAGGCTGCATAAGCTTGCCATAATTGGCAATCGTAGCGCCGGACATGAGGATCTGCAGCGGTGTCGCCGTCACCAATCCCTGGCCGACGCTGGCAATATAGGTGTCGCCCGTGGACCAGTTCTCGCCCTGGTTGATCCGTTTCCATTGTGGATCGGGGATGAGCCCATCCTCTTCACCGGGCAGTGCGATACCGGACCGTTCATCGTAGCCGAGGGCGCGTGCATATTCCTTGAGCCGGAAGATGCCCAGCCCTTCTTCGATTTCATTTCCGAAACCACCGCCCAGCTTGTAAAAACAGACATTACTCGAATACGCAATACAATGGTGGAAATCCAGCTGTCCGAAGCCTGCTTCGTTGATTACTCCATTGCGCTCGTAGATCCAGTCAACAAAATCGCGGGAGTTCTGCGGGCCGCACGGATCTGTTGGACGGAAGCGCTCACATAGAACCAGCTTGCCCGGTGTCTCTATGATCGTTTCCAGCGTGACCACCTCTTCATTAAATGCTCCGGTCGCCGTGGCAAGTTTGAACACGGAACCGGGCGGGAACTCCGCCGAAATGGCATTGTTGACCAGGGGACGGCGCGGGTCCTGGATGATCTGTTCGTAGTAATATCCCGGGATGAAGCGCGCCATACGGTTGTTCTCGAATGTGGGGTACGAGACCATGGCCATGATCTCGCCAGTCTTCGGGTTCATCGCGATGACAATGCCGCTCGAAATACGGGTGGTACTGAAGAACGTATTCCA
>DATAKV010000459.1:0-3301 GCA_036261375.1 Anaerolineales bacterium | reverse complement strand
AGCCAGCCGGGCGGTCTGTTTCTTGAGGCGGGCGAGGTCAATGGCGGGCATGGGGTAATAATGTCATTGCGAGGAGCGTTATTTGCGACGAAGCAATGACGATAAAGCTTTAATATGCTCTCGCGAAGTATACTTTGCGCTTCGAAGGGCGGCCGCAGACGATGCAGGTTCCTTCAACATCGGGCTGGTTCAGGGGGATGTTGCGGGTGGTGGCCTTGGTGTCTTCCTTGATTTTGGCCTCACACTCGAGCGATTCGCACCAGTAGGCAAGGGCCCAGCCGTCGGCGACGATGCGCTTCAGGTCTTCGTAGTCCTTTGGCTCGTGGATATTCGAGTCACGATACTCGGTGGCGCGCTGGAGGAGAGCAGCCTGGATCTCGGCCAGCAGACTGCTCACGGTGGAGGCAATGCCTTTCTGGGAAACGAATGACTTCCCTTCGCGTCCAGGCCGGTCGCGGCGGGCCAGGGCGACGCTGCCTTTCTCCACATCCCGGGGACCGATCTCCACCCGGACGGGCACGCCGCGCATCTCCCAGTCGTTGAACTTGAAGCCGGAGCTGACATTATCTCGATCATCCATCTTGACCCGGAGGCCGGCTTCCTTGAGCTCCATGAAGATGCGGTCGGCGCAGTCCATCACTTTGCTCTTCTCGGCATCGTTCTTGAAGATGGGCACGACCACGGCCTGGATGGGGGCCAGGCGGGGAGGCAGGATCAGTCCCTGGTCGTCGCCGTGGACCATGATCATGGCGCCGATAATGCGGCTCGAGATGGCCCAGGAGGTCGTCTCGCAGTACTGCAGCGTGTTGCTCTTATCGAGATACTTGATATCGAACGCCTTGGCAAAGTTCTGCCCGAAGTAATGCGACGTGCCGGACTGCAGGGCGCGCTTGTCCCACATCATCGCCTCGATGGAGGTAGTGATCTGCGCGCCGGGGAACTTCTCAGATTCACTCTTGGGCCCGGTGAAGACAGGGATCGCGGCTTCTTCGCGGCAGAAGCGCTCGTAGATCTCCAGGATGCGGTACATCTCCTCCATGGCTTCCTCGGCAGAGACGTGGGCCGTGTGGCCTTCATGCCAGTAGAACTCCGCTGTGCGCAGGAAGAGCTTGGTGCGGATCTCCCAGCGCAGCACCGAACCCCACTGCACGATCAGCACGGGCAGATCCCGCCAGGATTTTATCCACTTGGAGTACATATAGCCAATGATGGTCTCGGACGTGGGCCGGACCACCAGTTTCTCCTCCAGCTCTTCGCCGCCGCCGTGGGTGACGACGGCCAGCTGGGGCGAAAAACCTTCCACGTGCTCCTTCTCCTTCTCGAAGAACGAGAGGGGGATCAGCGTGGGGAACGCGGCGTTGACGTGTCCGGTCTTCTTGAATTCGGCATCCAGCCAGGAGGTGATGTTCTCCCACAACGCCCAGCCGTAGGGTTTGACCACCATACAGCCGCGCACGGGGGCATAATCCGCCAGGTCCGCTTTAAGTACGAGCTGGTTGTACCATTCGGCAAAGTCTTCTGCTCGTGTGGGTAATTTATCTTCAGCCATTCATCCTCTTTGGGTTTAAGGTTCCAGGTTTAAGGTTTAAACGTTTAATGTTCGAACGTTCAACCTTCCAACATTTTCAGGGCAGAGTGCACATCTTCGGCGAAATGCAGGATCTCGCGCTGGGGTGCGGTCATATAAGAGCCGAGCTCCCGGAAGAACTGGTCGAACGTGGACTGCCAGCCGCGCCCGACCAGTATTAGCGGCCTCCGGTGCAGGGACTCCACGATCATCAGGTTCCACATCAGGGCGATCTCGGTCAGCGTGCCGGCACCACCGGGCAGGGCCAGGGCCGCATCCGACTCATGGATCAGCGTGTGAAGCCGCTCGATGAGCGTTTTCCTGCGCACCTCTTCCATGACCCACGAATTAGGCCTGACCTGGCGCCAGGCTTCGATATCTTCGCATGTCACACCGATCACATGCCCGCCGGCTTCCTGTGCTCCGCGCGAGACGGCTTCCATCGTGCCGATGTAGCCGCCGGTCAGGACCGTATGTCCGCGCTCGGCAAGCAGTCTTCCCAGCTCCCGTGCCTCGGCATAGGCTGGTTCGCCTTCTTTGGGCTGTGATCCGCCAAATACAGATACTCGCATAGAAAACCTCGTTACGGGCTTAAGGTGATCGATCTTCGACCTTCAACCTTAAACCTCTCACTCACCGTCATCCCATTCTCTGGTCTTATTGACCTCGATCTTCTCCAGGATCGCCTTTTCCAGATCGATCCCACTGACCGAGGCAAGCTGTAATAAATATAACGCCACATCTGCCAGTTCGCCAGCCAGCTCGTCCTTATCCCTTGCCAGCTCGTGAAACTGGAAATGCTCGAGGATCTCGGCCGCTTCCACGGCCAGGGAGATCGCCAGGTTGCGGGGCGTCTGCGGGCGCTTGCTGTCCGCTTTGTACCAGCCCTTTGAGCGGACCAGCCGATGCATTTCTTCCGTTAGTTCTTTGATATCCATTCGACTTTCCTTCATTTGCGGCAGAGGAGGGGCAACAAAAAACGGCTCGCCAGAGTCTGGGAGCCGCTGCGCATGCGGAACTGAACCTTATCCAGACCTGGCAGGTTTGTACACTCGCGGGGACGGGAGTGGGTTCAACACTAGTGAAGCAGTCCTGTGGATCATGCGCAGATTATACCTGAAATGTGTGAAAGTTCCCTGGATTTGCGGGTAAAATGGAACGGAGGTCCCATGCCGCCGTTCCTTCAATTCGTGGTTCGACGTTTCCTTGCCATCCCTGTATCGTTACTGTTTATTACCATGATGCTCTACGGGGGAGTGATGCTTACCCCGCCTGAAGCCCGAGCCGCCCTGTATATGCCGGAAAATATACCCATGCGGACCAATGAGCAGCAGCTCAAGAACATGCAGGAAAGGGCCATCGAACAATATCATCTACGGGATCCCTTCCCGGTCCAGTACTTTTTCTGGGTAAAATCCCTGTTCGAAGGGACCTGGGGGTACAGCCCGTCCCTGAACGAATATGTCCTGCCGTCCCTTCTCCGGCGCACGCCGGCCACGCTCGAGCTGGCGCTGTATTCCCTTCTCCTGCTGATCCCACTGGGTCTGGTCAGTGGTGTTGCCGCCGGCTGGAAGCGGAGCAGTTCCCTGGATCGCGGCTTCCGGGCGCTGGCCTTTTTGAGCACTTCCACGCCGCCGTTCATCCTTGCCATTGTCCTGCTTTCGATCTTTTATATCAATCTGAACTGGTTTGCACCGGGACGGATCGATATGGGGTACGGCTTCGAGATCGCCG
>DATAKV010000457.1:0-8824 GCA_036261375.1 Anaerolineales bacterium | reverse complement strand
TCGGAAGTTTATTTTTACCCCTTGACCTGGAGTCGACTCCAGGTGATACACTGCCTGTTGAGGCCGCGAGGGTGAGATTTCTCGGATACCATTTGAGTTAAGAAAAGACAGGAGTGAGACATGAAAAAACGTACACTAGGGAAGGGCGGCCTGGAGGTATCGGCACTCGGGCTGGGCTGCATGCGAATGAGTTTCGGCGACAGCCCGGTGGGAGACCGGCAGGAGATGATCGCATTCCTGCAGGCGGCCGTGGAACGCGGCATCACATTCTTCGATACGGCGGAAGTCTACGGTCCCTACACCAACGAAGAGCTGGTCGGCGAAGCATTGGAGCCGTTCCGCGGGCAGGTGGTGATCGCCACCAAGTTCGGGTTCCAGCTCAACCCGGATGGCAGCCCCGGCTGGACGGGGCTGAACAGCCGGCCTGAGCATATCAGGCAGGTTGCAGAAGCCTCGCTCAAGCGGCTGCGAGTGGAGAGCATCGATCTGTTCTACCAGCACCGCGTCGACCCCGACGTGCCCATCGAGGATGTCGCCGGAGCGGTGCGGGACCTGATCCAGGAAGGCAAGGTCAAACACTTTGGCCTGTCGGAAGCCAGCGCGGAAACCATCCGCCGCGCCCATGCCGTCCAGCCGGTGACGGCCCTGCAAAGCGAGTACTCCCTCTGGTTCCGGGAGCCTGAAGCAGAGATCCTCCCAACACTCGAAAAACTGGGGATCGGCTTCGTGCCCTTCAGCCCGCTGGGCAGGGGCTATCTCACCGGCAAAATCGATGAAAACACAACCTTTGATAGCTCCGACATACGCAGCCGCAGTCCACGATATACGCCCGAAGCCCGCAAGGCTAACCAGGTCGTGATCGACCTGCTGGCCCGGATCGGAGAACAAAAAGGGGCGACCCCTGCCCAGATCGCGCTGGCCTGGCTGCTGGCCCAGAAACCGTGGATCGTTCCCATCCCGGGCAGCCGCAAGCTCGAGCGCCTGGAAGAGAATATCGGAGCAGTCTACGTCGAGCTCACGGCCGGTGATCTGCGGGAGATTGAAGAGGCCCTTGCGAAGATGACGATTCAGGGCGACCGTTACCCATCAAGCCTGAAGGAGCTGACCGGGCGTTAAAGATATATTTTAGAGGCAACCCGATTGCCCCAAGGATTTGGAGTTCTCCATTCCCAGTCACAAGAGGTAAACCTTTTTCGTGTATGGTATTGAACGGTGCCGGTCGGTAGTTTGGCTGGCATCTTGCCATAACCTTTACCCATAAAAGAGAAAGGAGATTACAAGTATGGCAACCAGGAAAAATAATTCAGGCCGTTCCTGGAAAAACGAGCGGGCCTCCGTGAACCGTAAGGGCACGGCGAAGCCCAAGAGTAATAAGTATCGTCCCGGGTCAGACAGCAGCAAGCGTCCCCAGGCAGGCTCCGGTGAGCGCTACTGGCGGGCCGGGTACACCCGCCGGGACGGCACAAAGGTCAAGGGGCACTACGTGACCACAAAGAAACAATAAGAGTAGAAACAGCAACCTCCCTGTTACACTCAGTTCAGGGAGGTTGCGCTACAATAGAGGTAAGACCAACGCCGAGCCTGCAGCGATTCAACCTGCGAAGGAGATAGTTTGCCATGAACGATGACGAGCTGCGCCAACTGCTGGAGGAACTACACAGGAAGATCGAAGACACCGATGAGGTGGACGAAAAAGGCCGGGAGCTCCTGAGCCGCCTGAGCGTGGATATCCGTAACCTGCTGGAGCGTGCCGGTCACGAGGAGCGGCTGCGCGGCAATTCCTGGGTGATCGGCCGGCTGGATGAATCGGTGCGGCATTTCGAAGTGACCCATCCAAACCTGACGGCGGCGCTCGCCCAGCTCTTGAATATCCTGAATAACGCGGGAATCTAGAGGGTATGCAGGTCTCAGCGAAGGCTGTGATCCGCTATTCGAAAACCGAGAAGATCGACTTCAGCATGGTCAGGAGCATGCTGCGAGCGACATCCGAGTCGAGGGGTCCGGTCTGTTGACTTGAAGATTATTGTTCATTTTCGAGAAGGGGGTATTGAAGCTCTTTCAGGATCGCCTGTTTTTCCAGGTGAATGCTGATCCAGTTATCCAGCAACAGGCCGCCTGTGTCGCCGGAATTGGGGTTTAGTGACCAGAAGACCCAGCTAAGCTTATTCTTTTGGATGTAGGTGCTGAAGGCTTCGAGCCACTTCTTGTCTTTTTCCGTTTCGTAGAGCGTCCCAAATTCGCCGATCAGTACGGGGGCTATATCTTCGTGGACAATGTATCCCCAGTATTTATCCCAGACGGCTGGCAGATTGTCCGGATAGTTTGAAGCTTTGAACCAGGACTGAGGATAGATCGACTCTGGATACTCGTGGGTCGAATAGACCAGACGGTTCGGGACATCCAGACGCACGGGATGATCCTTTACACCCATCAGGTTGCCGCCCCACCAGGTGTGCTGTCCGTTGTACTGGGCAACGCCCTCGACGATGATCAAAAGATCAGGATTGACATCCAGGATGGCGTTGCCCGCTTTTTCAGCCGCCAGCCGCCAGTCCCGGGAGGCTTCGCCGCAACCCCAGCAGGCATTGTACGGCTCGTTGCGCAGGTCCATGCCGATGACGGCCTCCTGCTTCCTGTAGCGCGCGGCAAGCCGCTTCCAGTCGGCGATCCAGCGGCTTTCGGGAGAACTGGTGGTGTACCACAGGCCATTCGATTCGGGCCCGCCGCCGGGCGTGGAGCGGTGATTGTCCAGGATGATCTTGAGGCCGCGCTCCTGTGCGCCGGTGACGATCCGGTCCATGACCTGCAGGGAGGTCAACCCCTCCAGGTCGCTGTTGACCGCGTAATTGATCCCCACAGGCTTCACGCCTGGTTTCAGCATGGCATTCGAGAACGGCAGGCGGATCACGTTGTAGCCCTGGTGCTTGATCTGGTTGAGCACGGATTTCCAATTGCGCGCCCACAGACCGTGGGGCGCATTCTGCTCGGTTTCGAACCCGAACCAGTTCACGCCGCTCAAGCCAACTTCCTGGTTGGCGGAGTTAAGGATTTTACTTCCCGAGGTGTGTAAATAACCGGAGCTTGTCATTTGGAATGTTGTTCCTGCCGCTGGTACCTGGAAGGCAAGGAGGATCCCACATAGTATCCAATTCCACAGCCGGCAGGATAGATTTTTCATCTTTTCTACTCTACGTACCATGATCCTCCTCTCCTTCTAAACTAGATGGATGGGGAACGTGCCAGGCATGAAGTGCGCACCACGTGAGAGTGCAGGCGGTTATGGAATGATAGGGAGATCGTCCACCGGGCCGTTCGTCGTCGCGGTCATCCCCCACAACCAGCAGCTCTCCGTCGAGTTGGGTATTGTAACGTACCACCAGGGATTGTTCACGTCTTCATTTCGGCCGGTGATCTCCACTTCGTCCCCGGCATACAGGATCGCAAGCCGCTCCCCATTGCCCCTGGGCTTTTCGCGGCAGTTGGCGCTGTGGACTTTGATGGTCGCGGTCGGCGTACTGGTGTTCAGACCGCCCAGCGATGAAAAAGGTGAAACGGGGGAGATGGAGGAAACGGAGGAAACGGACAGGTCCACCGGCAGAAAGCGAGTGTAATCGGGGAGGGCGACCGGCTCCGGAAGGAAGCTGATCAGGCTGAAGGCGGCGATCAATACCATGGAGAGTGCCACCACCCAGCGCGCGGCCCACTGTTCCGCCACGGGCCTGCCCTGCTCGCTGATCTGGGAAGCCAGGGTAGCCTCGCGCCGCAGGCTCATCAGGCTGTAGATCGGTGCCGCCAGATACAGGCTCCCCTGCCAGAATAAAAGGATGCACAGACTGAGTGTGCGCCAGTTTGGGTTGATGATATACGACAGCAGCCCGGCAGCAATACACAACAGCGCGATGGTAGTCTCCCACTGCGTGACGTGGACCGCATGCCAGGCCCGCGAGGTGCTCTTCGACTTTGGAGTCCGCAGAAAAACACCCTCACGCTGGACCAATCCCTGGAAGCAGGCCAGTGTGACGGCCCATCCCAGGCTGAAAAAGTTATACATGGTGGCCATCGCAATACCGAGTGGGATGTTCAGCCGGTTGCGCAGGACCCACAGGAAGCGCAGGATGTGAAGAAACAGGAAGACGGCCGGGATGACCAGGACCGTATCGGTCAGCGGCCGCACCTGGACCGGGCTGGAAAAGATGTTGAAGACCGCGCCCAGGATCAGGAAGAAGGCGAACAACAGGTTGAAGACATCCGAGAACCAGCCCAGCCCGCCAACCAGGTAATAGAAACGCTGGGCGATTGTCAGTTTGTTGTCCGGGTCCACCCAGTGCGCCCAGGGCATCAGCGATTCCCAGTGCTTCTTGAGGATCTGGATCCCGCCAAAACACCAGCGGAAACGCTGCTTCTTCAAGCCTTCGAAATTGAAGGGCATCAGCCCGCGGCCAAAGGAGCGTTTAATATATAAGGACTGGTAGCCGCGCTTCAGGATGCGCAGGCTGGCCTCGGCATCCTCAGTAATGCACCATTCATCCCAGCCGCCGATCTCTTCCAGCACCGACTTGCGGATCAGGCCCATCGTACCGGCGAAGATGATAGCGTTGCGCTCGTTGCGGGCGGGCATCGACACTTCGAAGAAATATTTGTAACCGCGGTACGTGGACTCGGAGAACAGGTCGCCTTTGTAGTCGCTGTAGTCCTGCGGGGTCTGCACGAAGGCCACCTGGGAATCCGCAAAGGCCGGAACGAGCTCCTTAAGGAAGTCCGGCTCCACTTCGTAGTCGCTGTCGATGATGCCGATGATCTCGGCATTCGGATCGGTCTGAGCCACGGCGAAGTTCAAGGCCCCCGATTTAGATCCCGGCCACTGGTCCAGGTGCAGGCAGTGGAAGTTGGGTCCCAGCCTGCGGCAGATTTCTTCCAGCGGCCGCCAGGTCTGTTCGGAAGGGGTGTTGTTATCGACCACAAGGACTTCGAAATTGGGATAATCCAGCCGCGCCAGAGAATTAAGCGTCTTTTCAAGTACTTCCACCGGCTCATTATAGGCGGGAAGATGCAGGGATACCATCGGCTGGTACCCGGGCACGGGCTCGAGTTTGTCGACCAGGCGATGCCATCTTGTACGGCAGACAACATCCAGGCTTTCATGCATGTGGGCCAATGCCAGCACCAGGGTGATCGCCTCCAGGAAGAAGAAGATCAAGGCAAACACGAAGGAGATGGGATTGAGCGGCGAGAATGCCGTCAACATGAAGGCATAGATGATGAAGAGAATCGTGGTCAGCACCGTCATCGACCAGGTGACCTGTCCCGCGGCGTTCCAATCGCGCAGGCGCATGATCCAGTATCCGCCGAATACGAATGCAATGAGCGATAGGATGATAATTTCAAAGATCCGGCCAAATGTGAAAATAGCAATCAGATTCCCCGCCAGGATCACGGTAGCCAGCCATACCAGCGAAAGAGTGGGGTCGCTCCGCCGCAGCCGCGCTCCCACGACCAGCGTCGCCAGCAGGCTGAGGGCAAACCAGATCGCGGAAAGATATAAAAAACGGATCAGCATATTCAGGCTCAGGGAAAAAAGCGAATGAGGAATAACCAGCTGATCGGAATGGAGACAATCCAGACCAGCAAGGATAAGATCATGATTACCAGCAGTCGTACCCGGTCGGCGCGGTACAGCGGCCTGGACTGAATACGAAGCACCTGGAAGGCCGTGATGGGAGCGAAGAGCACCGCGCCGACACCGCCCAGCAGAAGCGCAAGCAGGGATAGATACAGCCAGGTAAAGGCCGGTTTGAGCAGGCTGGGATTTTTTTTGAGATAGGGCGGTTCGAAAGCCCGGTTCTTGGGGATGTTGATCAGCAGGTCCAGGCCGCTGCGAACCTGGTAGAGTTCCTCCGTCTCGTGGACATAGGCCAGAAATGGCTCCTGCTTCAACAGTCTGTGGACGGCGGTACGCAGCTCCGTGCGCGCCGGCTTGAGTAAGGGGTCCAGAGAATAAGCCCGGCTCAGGCAGATCAGATGTTCCTCATTGGAAGGCGCAGATTGGGCACGCAAATACCAGGCCATCGGCTCATCGGGCGCGAGGCGGGTTGCTTTTAGACTGGCTTGATAGGCGTTCTCCCGGTTGCCTTGCTCGACGTTGTGCTGCACCTCCTCCAGCAGCCGGGAGAGTTCGGTCTGGAGTTCTCTTTGCATGAGCAATCCTGGTTTCGTATGGAAAGGTTCCTCTCATTTTAACGGATTCGGGTATGTTTCGTGATGTGACTTGAGTCCCATCGGTTGAAGTACAGGGCTTGCTAAAGGTCCTCCGGTGATGTCACCCTTTCAGTGGGATGGCTACGGTCCAGCCCGGGGAGATCGACCTCAAACGCATCCTGAACCGCAGCGATGAGGACCTTCTATCTCGCCAAACAGCAGGGCTGGAATTGTGTGAGGGTGGCTTGACCTCCAGAATTTAAGTCCATGCTATCCCTTTATAATGCTGGTTTGGAAAATGACTTAGCCCTTCGCTTAAGGAGAATATCGTGAGAACGTTTTGTCCCCTTCTTGTCATCCTGATGTTTATAGCTGCGGCCTGCCAGCCTGGGACCAACCCTTCGGCTCTCTCCACGCCGGGACCTGCATCCGCAACACAGGCTGGGGTCTTCCCCTCGATCGCTCCATCTGAAACCCCTTCACCCTCGGCGACAGCCCCCGCAACCGGGACCGCGACGGCAGAGCCTGCCGGCGTGATCCGGGTCGATTCCCTCGAACAGGAAGTCCATCCGTTTGTGGAAAATGGGAAGTGTTCCCTGGGCGAAGCCATCTTTGCCGCCAATGCCGGCGAGCCAAAGGATAGCTGCGCGGCCGGCGTGCCGGGTGAATCCGTTATCGAGCTGATGCCGGGAGAATACCTCTTCAGCCGGCGCGACCAGACCCAGCCGCAGGGCGACTGGGTTGCCAGCACTGTGACGGTCGGTGATGCACTTCCGCTGATCATCTTTCCGCTGACGATCCGCGGCAATGGTGCCACCTTGGTTCGGGATGAGTCGGCTGAACCCTTCCGTTTCTTCGAGGTCATGTTCGGCACGCTGACCCTTGAGGACTTGACCCTGCAAAATGGCGATGTGGGGGAGGACTGGGGCGGCGCCATCTACTCCTTCAATGCCTCCCTGGACTTGAAGAATGTGCGCTTTGTGAACAACCGGGCCGACAACGGCGGCGCGATCTACCTGACCCTGGGTGCTTTGTCGGCGCTGGATAGTTCATTCACGGAAAACGAGGCCCTATTCGCAGGCGGTGCTGCTTATCTGGATTCATCCCGTTCTACGTTTATCAATACCGAGTTCACCGGTAATGCGGCTGAGGCTCAGGGCGGGGCGGTCCGCTCCGAATCCACCACACTGAGCATCGAAGACAGTATTTTTCTTCAGAACAAAAGCATGACAAGCCGCGGCGGCGCGTTATACCTCGAGCATGTCAACGTCTCGATCCTGCGCGGGCAGTTCTACCAGAACCACGCCGACTATCACGGCGGCGCGATCTTTATCAACAACCCGGTCACCAGCGGGACGATGGATGAAGAAGGAAATCCCCTGGAGCAGCTGGACGAAACTCCGACGTATATCGAGCTGGCGACATTGATTCCCGGCTACGAGGCCACGCTCGAGGCGCATCCCAGCGGCGTCTTTCAAGATTTCCACGAAGATATCCAGATCCACGATACGTGCTTTGCCAACAATACAACGAATTTCCCTGGCGACCCGAACTGGACGGCTGCCATCTCTGCCGCTGGCACGAACGGGGAGAACAACTACTGGGGCGACCCCAGCGGGCCCTCCGGCATGGGACCTGGCAGCGGCGATAACATCGGTAAGAGGATTAGCTTCGAGCCGTTCCATACCGCCCGGCCCGAATTTTGCGATCTGACGCTCTCGGAGCAAAAGTAAATTCGATTCTCCTGAAATCGTTCAGGGCGCGGCTTCTAACTCCGCCACACCCTGCGCATAGACACACATTTATTGAAAGCGAATAACATCGATCATAAAACGGACCGGGTCTTCGCGCGGCTGGTCGAGGTCGCCATACTCCTGTTCGACCCAGGCGCGCAGCTCCTGCACACTGGCCGCGTGATGTTCCTCGGGTACATCCCATGCATCGGAGAAGGTACGGGAGGAAAAGCGCTCGAGCTCTTCGCGCAGTGTGAGGGGCAGGGCAAAGCGCACCACTTCCACTTCTGTCCTGGAGGCCTTCAATGAAGCGAGTTCCTGCTGAAATTCCTCGTGATTTCGCATACCCGGCGGGCCAACTTCCACACCGCGTGCTTCCAGCCGGCGCCGCCAGAAGTGACGCATCGCTTCGCGGATCGATATTCCTGCCGATGCCCAGGTGCGCACGTTCAGATAAATACCACCGGGCAGGAGCACTCGTCGAATTTCGCGCAGGGCTTCCCGCCAGGGAGCGATCAGATGTAAGACATGGACGGTCAGGGCTGCGTCGAAGCGGGCAGCCGGGAAAGGCAAGCGGGAGGCGTCTGCCAGGGCCAGCCGGGCAGCAGGATGCTTTTCCACCATCCGTCTCAACATCTTCGGCGAGAGGTCGCAGCCCACCAGGTCGGCGCCGCGCTCGAGCAGGGGAACACTGATCCGCCCGGTTCCTGTTCCTACGTCCAGGATGCGAGCCGTTGGTCCTGTCAGGTCTATGATTGCCTGGATGCCCTGGGTTGCGATGGGCTCGAATAGCGGGCGTGTCCGGTCATAGAAATCCGCAGCCCGATCGAAGGAGAGACTGTTTTTCATAGATAAGCTCCTTTTGGTTCGAAAAGAACCAGCGTCCCAGCCGCAAG
>DATAKV010000450.1:0-2235 GCA_036261375.1 Anaerolineales bacterium | reverse complement strand
GGGAATCTCAGAATCGAGTTACTATAATTTCGATAGCCAGCAAATCTATCAATACCAGGCGTTTGGCGTCCCCCACCTTGGCTACAAGCGCGGTCTGTCCGATCATTTGGTGGTTACAGCGTATGCCTCAATACTGGCTTTGCCTTTTGCACCCCGCGCCACTCTGCAAAACCTGGCGTGGTTTGAAAAGAATAACATGTGGGCCCTATACGGTCTGTATGAGTCAGTGGATTTTACGCCGGAGCGCTTGAAGATCGGGGAGGAGTTTGCCATCATTCGTTCGTTCATGGCCCATCACCAGGGCATGATCCTTCTCCAGCTCTTCAACCAGCTCATGGATAAACGAATGGTGAAACGTTTCCATACAGACCCGCGGATCCGCAGCATAGAGCTTCTCTTACAGGAGCAGACACCGGTCAACGCGCCGACCGAGCATCCCCGTCCTCAGCCCATGGAAACCATTCGCACTGAGACGGTCCAGGCTTCGCTGGATGCGTGGCAGGTGAACCCGGACGCAGCGTATCCCCAGCTTCATTGTCTTTCCAATGGGAGTTATACGCTGCTGATCACAGCCTCCGGTTCGGGATTCAGCCGCTGGAACGATATTGAGCTGACCCGCTGGCGCGCCGATCCCACGCACGATACGTGGGGACAGTGGATCTATGTGGAGGACCGTCTGGACGGACGTCTATGGTCGGTCACTCCCCAGCCCACGATGACCCCGGCAGACCACAGCGAAGTCCGGTTTCTTCCGCATCGCGTCGAATTCGAACGCAGAGACGGCGATATTTCCCTTCGCACCTCCATCAGCATTGCCCCCGAAGATGACGTGGAGATCCGCCGTATCAGTATCACGAATCACAGCGACCAGCCGCGCCTGCTGGCTTTCACCAGCTATGCAGAGATCATCCTTGCCCAGCAGTCCACAGACCAGCGCCATCCTGCCTTTAACAAGCTGTTCATCGAAAGCGAGTATCTCCCAGAGCAAGGCTGCCTGCTCTTTCACCGCCGGCCTCGTTCAGCCGATGAGAAATCTTTATATCTGGTGCATTTTTTTACCAGCAATCATGACAATGTCGACTACTCCGGATTCGAAACCGACCGCAAGCTCTTCCTGGGCCGCGGCGGGACCGCCAGACGCCCTGCAGTATTCTCGATCCGCAGTGAATCATCGGTGCTTGCTGGAACAACCGGGGCAACGCTCGATCCGATCTGTGCTCTGCAGGCCGAAGTGGCATTGGCAGCATATGAGTCTGCCCAGTTCGCCTTCGTAACCCTCGCAGCCGGATCTCGTCGCGAAGCCCTACAGCTTGCCTACCGTTACCGCCGCTGGTCCCAGGTCAGCCGCGCCCTGGCAGACGCCCGCAGCCACGTCGAAAAGGAGATCGGCCAGCTTAGCATTACATCCCGGGAGATCGAGCGGTTCCAAAAGTTGCTTTCACCGCTGTTATACCCATCGCCTGCCCTGCGTGCTGAGCCTCACGTGCTGGCGTCCAACACGCTGGGTCAGCCGGGTTTGTGGGCATTTGCCATATCCGGCGATTATCCGATCCTGCTCCTCAAGCTGAAGAGGATCGAAGACCTTCGTCTTCTGCATGAGGTTTTACAGGCCTATACCTACTGGCGCAGGCGCGGCTTGTTGATCGATGTGGTGATTGTCAACCGCCTGGAGAGTGGATACGACCAGGGTCTGCAGGGACGGATCTTCCGTGCCCTGAACCGCACCGGCAACCAGGACCGGGTTAACAAGCGGGGCGGGATTTTCGTCCTGCATGAAGATCAGATGAACGAGGCCGAGACGGTGCTTCTGCAGACCGCGGCCCGCGTCGTTCTTGATGGAGAGGCGGGATCCCTGGAGCATCAGCTCGCCCGCCTCGACCACAACCCCGTCCGGCTGCCGCGCTTTGTCCCCATTGAGGAACCCTCTACCAGAGCAACTACTGTCGTGGATCGCCCCACGGACCTGCTTTACGACAACGGCTTTGGCGGCTTTACTCCGGATGGCCGCGAGTTCGTGATATACCTCACCCAGGGCCAATGGACTCCTGCGCCATGGGTCAACGTGATCGCCTCACCCCGGTTCGGTTGTGTCGTTTCAGAGACAGGTCTGGGCTACAGCTGGGCCGGGAACAGCGGTGAGAATCGTCTTACTCCCTGGCGCAATGACGCGGTCAGCGACCCGCCATCCGAGGCAGTTTACCTGCGGGATGAGGACACCGGCGAGATCTGGTCGCC
>DATAKV010000123.1:0-2479 GCA_036261375.1 Anaerolineales bacterium | reverse complement strand
GAAATCCACGCTTACCCGGCTTCTGTTCCGTCTCTACGATCCGGACTCGGGCTCGATACAGCTGGCTGATGCCGACCTGCGTGAGCTTCGACTGGACGACCTGCGCCAGCGCGTAGCAATGGTCACCCAGGATGTGCAGCTCTTCCAGGCCACAGTACGAGATAACCTGACATTTTTCAACCGCACCATCCCGAATGATCAACTGGAGCACGCGCTCCGCCAGCTAAGGCTGTGGGAATGGGCACAGTCACTGCCAAATGGGCTGGATACACCGCTGGCCGGGGGGCAGAGTCTCTCGGCGGGCGAGTCTCAACTGCTGGCCTTTGCCCGGGTGTTCCTGAAAGACCCCGGGCTGGTGATCCTCGACGAAGCTTCGTCGAGGCTGGACCCGGCCACGGAAACCCTGATGGAGCGAGCCGTGGACCGGCTGTTTACAGAACGCACGGGCGTGGTGATCGCGCACCGGCTGAAGACTGTCCAGCGCGCCGACGATATCCTGATCCTGGAAAAAGGCAGGGTGGTTGAGTATGGCCCACGCCTCATGCTGGCAGACGATAGCACATCGCGCTTCCATCACCTGCTGCAAACCGGGCTCGAGGAGGCGCTGGCATGACCGCTATCCCTCAACCCAACCCGACCTCCACCGGCAGCACCATCCCCACCTGGAAGCTCACCGGACAGATGGTCAAAACCCAATGGGGGGTATACACGCTGCACTTCGTCTTTGCACTGCTGATCTTTGCCGAGCAGCTGGCTCCGGGCCTGATCGTCAAAGCGATCTTCGACCGCCTGTCGGTTCAGGGCAGCCAGAGCGACGTACCCTTTTTATGGGGTATGATCGCCCTGTATCTGGGTATCGAATTAGCCCGCCTGTTCGTGGCCATTGGCTATGAATATTACGGCATGACCTTCCGGCTGCTGGTCAGCTCGCTGCTGCGGGCCAACCTTCTCTCCAGCATTTTGCGGCGGCGCAGCGACCAACCCCTGCCGGTCTCATCCGGTGAGGCGCTGAACCGCTTCCGCCACGATGAGGACATGGGAGAGGTCACAGACTTCCCCACCTGGATCCCCGACCAGGTCGGTAAATGGATCGCGGCGGCGGTCGCCGTGGTGATCATGGCGCGCATCAACCTGACCATAACACTGGTGATCTTCATCCCTCTGTTCAGCATCATCATCCTGAGCCGCCTGGCCTGGGGCCGTTTGCTGGACACCTACCGGCAGGGCCGGCTGGCGTTTGACGCGGCTACGGGCTTCCTGGGCGAGGCGCTGGATGCTGTCCAGGCAGTGAAGGTGGCCGGGGCTGAAGAGGCCGTGGTCGATCATCTGGCTGCGCTGAACCGCGCCCGCGCACAAATAGAAGTGCGGCAGGTCTTTTACCGTGGCCTGCTCTCCGCCCTCAATAACTCGGTGGTGAATTTCGGTATCGGGGTGATGCTGCTGATGGCTGGGACAGCGATTGGCCAGGGTACGTTTACAGTAGGCGATTTCGCACTATTCGTCAGTTATTTGTGGTTTACCACACAGGTCCCATCCGAGATCGGCACATTCTACGGCGATTACAAAACCCAGGCAGTCTCGATCGACCGCTTGATGGAACTGATCCGTCCGGAGCCGCCCTCGGTGCTGGTGGAGCCGCATCCGGTCTACGACAGCGGCCCGCTCCCAGAGGTTGCTTCCCCGGTTAAGACATCTGCCGATCGGCTGGAGTCGCTGGAAATACACGACCTGAGCTACCGCTATCCGGCTTCCGAAAACGGCCCAGTCCTGCAAGGAATTTCCTTTCGCCTGCAGCGCGGCGATTTTGTGGTGGTCACCGGGCGGGTGGGCAGCGGTAAATCCACCCTGGCGAGGATGTTGAGCGGACACCTTCGCCCGGATTCCGGTGCGATCTATTGGAATGGGCAGCCGGTGAACGATCCGGCAGCCTTCTTCCGCCCGCCGCGCTCAGCCTACACAGCACAGGTACCTCGTTTATTCTCAGAACCACTGCGGGATAATATCCTGCTGGGTCTGCCGGAAGACAAAGTGGATCTGTCCGGCGCGATCCATTCCAGCGTGCTCGAGCCTGATGTAGCACTTCTGGAGAGAGGACTGGATACGCTGGTTGGCCCACGCGGGGTGCGCTTATCGGGCGGGCAGGTACAGCGTGCCGCCGCGGCGCGTATGTTCGTGCGCGATCCTGAGCTGCTGGTATTCGACGACCTGTCCTCCGCCCTGGATGTGGAGACCGAGCAGCTGCTGTGGAAGCGACTGGACGAACGCCGCGCTAGCGCCAGCGGCGGGCTGACCTGCCTGGTGGTGTCCCACCGCCGTCCGGCTCTTCGGCGCGCCGATTGGATCGTGGTGATGAAGCGCGGGCGCATCGAAGCCCAGGGCAAGCTGGACGAGCTGCTTGCGACCAGCGACGAGATGCAGCGCCTATGGCGAGGGGAATTCGATGAGTAGTGAATGGTCAGGATGGGGAGCCGCGGCTCCC
>DATAKV010000121.1:0-1712 GCA_036261375.1 Anaerolineales bacterium | reverse complement strand
CCGCCTTCAACTATACCTACAGACGTCACCGCTGCAATCACAGGGGAGGGAACAGTGGAGTCTGCTTCGACGGCGACACCTTCTCTTGGCGTGACGGAGGATTGTTCCCGCGGAGATTACCTTGACCAAATCGAATCGGGTGGGCAGCCTCGCCGATATCTGTTGCACGTCCCGGCGACCTATAACCCGGAAGAGCCGTCGGCTTTGGTACTGGTCTTTCACGGCGCAGGAATCGGCGCGGAACGCTTTGTGGGCTACAGCCGGTTCTCGAGCATGGCCGACCGCGAAGGCTTTCTGATCGTATACCCGGAGGGGATCGATGAGGTCTGGAATCCTTCGCCAGGTTCTCGAGATGTGCAGTTCGTGAGCGACCTGATCGACCACCTGCAAATGCGCTGCCGCGTGGACCCGAACCGCATCTACGCCAGCGGACACTCGAACGGAGGCGGCATGGTCGACCGGCTGGCCTGTGAGCTGGCAGACCGCATCGCCGCCATCGGGACGATATCCGGCGCGTATCAATCCTCCAGGAATTGCTCGCCAGCCCGTCCTGTCCCCGTGTTCGCCATCCATGGAACTGCAGATACCATCATCCCCTACGAAGGAATCCCGGCGTGGGCCTCCGCCTGGGCAGAGCGGAACGGATGCGATCCTGAACCGGTGGAGATCCCGCATAATGTCTTGATCGGAGAGAAGAAGTGGAGCAACTGCCGCGACGGCGCAGACGTGGTGCTATACACGATCGTAGACCTTGGCCATGACTGGACCCATGATCTTATTAACTTTGGTCAAACCATCTGGGATTTCTTCGAGCAGCATCCCCTGCGGGGATAACGCTTAAATGGGCACCACCCAGGGCAGCCGGTACGATCGATGGCCAGCCCTGAACGGGCCGCAGGAGGAAGAAAAGAGCTAGAGCATCAGGTATACGGAGACGGCTGAGATATCGATCAGAGCGTGTACGATCATGTAATATGGCAGGAGTGTTGGGCGGAGTTTGATCATCAATCCCGCAAAGAGCGCAAAGGGCAGGTACATCAAAAGCCGCCAGGCCAGAAAGCCGCCATCCAGGATCATCGGTAGGAACATATGTTGCGCTGCAAGAGCAAGGGAGGCGACCAACCAGCCTAGCCAGCCATTCTTTAGTTGCGTGCCGAGCCGCGGCATGACATACCCAAAATAGGTGGGTAATTCTGCAAATGCGATCGTAAAAGGGAATAGAAAACTGAGTACGAAAGCCCACGTGGGAATCGAACGGAACAGCATATACGTGGGGATCATTGGGTCGCCGAAGATCGCAGCGCCGAGGATGTTCATAGGTAGGGCGGCGATCGGCATCCCGACCAGGCTGGAAAGGAAGAACCAGATCAGGTCTGTTTTGATCGTCCTGCGTGAGAATCGGATCGCATCTAAATACCGCTTTCCCTCCAGATTGTATACACGCATCAGCAAATAGATGGAGGCGAAGTTGGCCAGAAAGGCCATGAACGTCCACCAGCGTGCCGATTCATGCCATGCCGATGCGGTGCCTGCCAGGGCCAGTACCAGAGCGATACATAGCTGGAAGGAAAGAAACAGGATGGAACGCGATACCAGCATCAGCCATGGGTAGGCATTCGTCCTGACGACATTCGATCGTGTGATTGAGGTGGAACTGGATGTGCTTGTCTGCATGATTTTCCTTTTGATTTTTGTTAGTCGGTTTTCAAAAA